>NZ_JBEZUT010000219.1:0-14314 GCF_040636595.1 Kitasatospora sp. NPDC036755 | reverse complement strand
GGAGCCACTGCGGAGCATTGGCGACCGACGACAACGCGGCGAGGTGCGTGCCCCGGCGTCGCACGCCCGGCGGGAATTGTCAGACACGCCCTAGGCTGACGGCATGTCGAACCACGCGCTCGCCGAACGTCACCGGCTCGCCCAGCTCCTCGCCGCCGCCGGGCCGGACGCCCCCACGCTCTGCGCCGGGTGGACCACCCGGGACCTCGCCGCCCATCTGGTGATCCGTGAGCGCCGGCCCGACGCCGCGGCCGGCATCCGGGTCGGCGCGCTGGCCGGGTGGACGCAGCGGGTGCAGGACGGCTACGCGGAGCGGCCGTACGAGGAGTTGGTGCGGCTGTTCCGCGGCGGCCCGCCGGTGTACTCCCCGTTCGCCCTGCCGGGGGCGGACGAGGCGGCGAACACCGTCGAGTACTACGTGCACGCCGAGGACGTCCTGCGCGCGGCCGGGGACTGGACGCCGCAGCCGGTCCCGCCGGGCCGCGCCGAGGCCCTCTGGCGCCGTCTGCCCCTCATCGCCCGCATGGAGGCCGGCCGCCGCTCCCCCGTGCGGCTGGCCCTCACCCACCCGGACGGCCGTTCCCTCACCGTCGGCCCCGCCGGCTCCCCCACCGTCCGCCTCACCGGCGAGCCCGCCGAGCTGGTCCTGTTCGTCTACGGCCGGGGGGAGCGGACGGCCCTCACCGTCGACGGCGACCCGGACGCCGTGGAGGCCCTGCGACACGTCCTGCCGTTGCCCGCGAAGTAGCGCGTCCGGCGCGCGCCGGCGGTCCGGCGGGGGCTCCCGCCGGACCTGCGAGGACGACGGACGCCGAGAGGAGGGCCGGGCACCCCGCGGCGATCACCGCCCACGAGCTGTTCGACGGCCGCCTCCCGGCTGCGGATGCCGGTGCCCGGGTGCAGACTCGCAGGTGGCCGGGGAGCGGGCGGGCGCGCGCCCGAGGGAACCGTCCCGGTCGCTCTCCGTCGAACCGTCGAAGGGGCCCCCTTTCATGATCACCACCGACTTCCCCCTCGGCTCGCCCTGCTGGATCGACCTGGGCAGCCCGGACATCCCCGCCACCGCCGGGTTCTACCGCCAGGTGTTCGGCTGGACCTTCCTGGAGATCCCCGACGCGATGGGCTACGGCTTCGTCCAGCTGGACGGGAGGACGGTCGGCGCGATCGGCCCGCTCCAGGAGGGTGACCGCTCCTCCTGGACGACGTACTTCCGCACCGCCGACGCGGACGCCGCCGTGAACGCCGTCCAGCAGGCCGGCGGCAAGGTCCTGGTCGGGCCGATGGAGGTGATGCGGGAGGGCCGGCTGGCGCAGTTCTCGGACCCGCAGGGGGCCCGGTTCGCCGTCTGGGAGGCGGGCGACACCAAGGGCCTGGACGCCGTGTCCGAGGAGGCCGCCCTGGTCTGGGCCGAGCTGCACACCTCCGACCAGGACGGCGCCTTCGCGTTCTACCGGGCGCTGTTCGGCTGGCGGGTGCAGAACTTCGAGCCGTCGCCGGGCATGAGCTACCGGGTGGTCTCCACCGCCGAGGGCGACCAGGAGGCCACCGGCTTCGGCGGCATCGCCCCGACCATGTCCCCGGAACAGCCGTCCGCCTGGACGCCGTACTTCGCGGCCGAGGACGTGGACGCGCGGGTGGCGAAGGCGACGGCGGCGGGCGGCTCGGTGCTGATGCCCGCCTCGGACGTGCGGAACGTCGGCCGGATCGCCTGGCTGGCGGATCCGAACGGCGCCCCGTTCGCGCTGATCCACGGCGATCCGAACCAGGCCTGAACGCACGGCGATCCCCACCAGGCCCGAACGCACGACGGCCCGAACCAGGCCTGACCGGACGCGGCAGGGCCCGCCGTCCGGAGTCGGACGACGGGCCCTCGAACCGTACGGGACGGCTACCGCACCGGGTGCCCGGCCTCCCGCAGCGCGTCCTTGACCTCGCCGATCCGCAGGTCCCCGAAGTGGAACACGCTGGCGGCGAGCACCGCGTCCGCGCCCGCGTCGACGGCCGGCGCGAAGTCGGCGAGCTTGCCCGCGCCGCCGGAGGCGATCACCGGCACCGAGACGGCCTTGCGCACGGCCCGGATCATGTCGAGGTCGTAGCCGTCCTTGGTGCCGTCCGCGTCCATCGAGTTGAGCAGGATCTCGCCCGCGCCCAACTCGGCCGCGCGGCCCGCCCATTCGATGGCGTCCAGCCCGGTGCCCTGGCGTCCGCCGTGCGTGGTGACCTCGAAGCCGGACGGCGTCTGCGTCCCCTCGGGGCAGCGCCGGGCGTCCACCGAGAGCACCAGCACCTGCCGCCCGAACCTCTGGGCGATCTCGCGGATCAGCTCCGGCCGGGCGATGGCCGCGGTGTTGACGCCGACCTTGTCGGCGCCGGCCCGCAGCAGCTTGTCGACGTCGTCGACGGCACGGATGCCGCCGCCGACCGTCAGCGGGATGAAGACCTGCTCGGCGGTGCGGCGGACCACGTCGTAGGTGGTCTCGCGGTCGCCGGAGGAGGCGGTGATGTCGAGGAAGGTCAGCTCGTCGGCCCCCTCGGCGTCGTAGAGCTTGGCCATCTCGACCGGGTCGCCGGCATCGCGCAGGTTCTGGAAGTTGACGCCCTTGACCACCCGCCCGGCGTCCACGTCGAGGCAGGGGATGACACGTACTGCGAGGGTCACGGCTGTTCGCCTTCCGGAACTTCCTGGGCTTTCTGGGCCGCCAGGGTCTTTGCCAGTCCGGACCGGTACGCGTCGATCTCGACCTCGACCATCATCCGGGAGTCGATCAGGCCCTCGACCACCACCATGGTGGCCGCCGGGCGTGCGGCGCCGAAGAGTTCACGGTGGGCGCGGCCCACTTCCTCGGCGTCGCGGACGTGGGTGATGTACATCCGGGTGCGGACGACATCGTCGGTGGTCAGACCGTACGCGGCCAGGGCCTTGAGCCCGACGCCGAACGCGGCGAGGGTCTGCCGGTACGGGTCGCCCTCGTGCTCGATCCGGCCGTCCACCCAGGCGGTGGTGCCGGCGACGTGCACGTGGTCGCCCGCGGCGACCGCCCGGGAGTAGCCGAACTCGTCCTCCCAGGGGGAGAATCCGGCAACCCTGCCACGTACGACCTCGCCGCGCACGATCCGACCGTCCGTCATCCGGAAACCGCCTCCAGGGCCTCTTCGAGGGTGAACTTCTGCTCGTAGAGTGCCTTGCCCACGATGGCGCCCTCGACACCCTCGGCGACGAGCGAGGCGATGGCCCGCAGGTCGTCGAGCGAGGAGACGCCGCCGGAGGCGACGACGGGCTTGTCGGTCGCGGCGCAGACGTCGCGCAGCAGCTGGAGGTTGGGGCCGGTCAGGGTGCCGTCCCGGTTGACGTCGGTGACGACGTAGCGGGCGCAGCCCTCCTGGTCGAGGCGGGTCAGCACGTCGAAGAGCTGGCCGCCGTCGCGGGTCCAGCCGCGGCCGCGCAGGGTGGTGCCGACCACGTCCAGGCCGACGGCGATCTTGTCGCCGTGCTCGGCGATGGCCTTGGCGACCCACTCCGGGGCCTCCAGGGCGGCGGTGCCGAGGTTGACCCGGGTGCAGCCGGTGGCGAGCGCGCGGGCCAGCGACTCGTCGTCGCGGATGCCGCCGGACAGCTCGACCTTGATGTCCAGCTGTCCGGTGACCTCGCGCAGCAGCTCGTAGTTGCTGCCGGTCCCGAAGGCGGCGTCGAGGTCGACCAGGTGCAGCCACTCGGCGCCGGCGTTCTGCCAGGCGAGGGCGGCGGCGAGCGGCTCGCCGAAGGAGGTCTCGGTGCCGGAGGCGCCCTTGACCAGGCGGACGGCCTGGCCGTCACGGACGTCGACGGCGGGCAGCAGTTCGAGGCTCATCAGTTCCAACTCTCAGACAGTCAGAGGGTGTTGACCCAGTTGGTCAGCAGGGCGGCACCGGCGTCGCCGGACTTCTCGGGGTGGAACTGGGTGGCCCACAGCGGGCCGTTCTCGACGGCCGCGACGAACGGCTGTCCGTGGGTGGTCCAGGCGACCAGCGGCGGGTTGATCCGCGCGCTGTGGGTCTCCAGCTCCCAGTGCCGCACCCCGTAGGAGTGCACGAAGTAGAAGCGGGTCTCCGGGTCGAGGCCGGCGAACATCCGGCCGCCCTCGGGGGCGTCCACGGTGTTCCAGCCCATGTGCGGGACGACGGGGGCGTCCAGCGGCTCCACCGTGCCCGGCCACTCGTCGCAGCCGGCCGTCTCCACGCCGTGCTCGACCCCCTTCTCGAAGAGGATCTGCATGCCGACGCAGATGCCCATGACCGGCCGGCCCCCGGCGAGCCGGCGGCCGATGATCCAGTCGCCGCGGACGGACTTGAGCCCGCGCATGCAGGCCTCGAAGGCGCCCACGCCGGGGACCAGCAGGCCGTCCGCGGCCATCGCGGTGTCGTAGTCGGAGCTGACCGTGACGTCCGCTCCGGTCCGCTCCAGGGCGCGCTGCGCCGAGCGGAGGTTGCCGGAGCCGTAGTCGAGGACGACGACGTTCTTGCCCATGTTCAGGTGTCCAGTCTCTGTGCGGCGGTCGGCGGGTGCGGGGTGTCCTGCGCCCTAGAGGCGCATGAGGCCGGAGGCCAGGCACATCACGGAGCCGAAGGCCAGCACCAGGATGACGCTCTTCGAGTGCTTCTGCTTCCAGAAGGAGATGACTCCGCCGGCCAGGAAGAGGCCGACGAAGATGAGGATCATCGCGGTATTGCTCACAGCGCACCCTTGGTCGACGGAAGGATTCCGGCCGCGCGCGGGTCGCGCTCGGCGGCGTAACGCAGCGCCCGGGCCAGCGCCTTGAACTGGCACTCCACGATGTGGTGCGCGTTGCGCCCGTACGGCACGTGGACGTGCAGCGCGATCTGCGCCTGGGCCACGAAGGATTCCAGGATGTGCCGGGTCATCGTGGTGTCGTACGAGCCGATCATCGGCGCGATGCCCTCGGGCTCGGTGTGCACCAGGTACGGCCGGCCGGAGAGGTCCACGGTGACCTGGGCGAGCGACTCGTCCAGCGGCACCGTGCAGTTGCCGAAGCGGTAGATGCCCACCTTGTCGCCGAGCGCCTGCTTGAAGGCGGCGCCGAGCGCGAGGGCGGTGTCCTCGATGGTGTGGTGGGTGTCGATGTGCAGGTCGCCGTCGGTCTTGACGGTGAGGTCGAACAGGCCGTGCCGGCCGAGCTGGTCGAGCATGTGGTCGTAGAAGCCGACGCCCGTGGAGATGTCGGTCCTCCCGGTGCCGTCGAGGTCTATCTCGACCAGGACCGAGGTCTCCTTGGTGGTGCGCTCGACGCGTCCGATGCGGGACATGGGGTTACAGCTCCTTGATCACATTGCGGACGGCGTCCAGGAAGGCGTCGTTCTCGGCGGGTGTGCCGGCGGTGACGCGCAGCCACCCGGGCACACCGTTGTCACGGACCAGGACGCCCTGGTCGAGGATGGCCCGCCACACCGCCTGGGTGTCGGCGAAGCGCCCGAACTGGACGAAGTTGGCGTCCGAGTCGGTGACCTCCAGACCCATCCCGCGCAGCGCGCCGACCAGCCGGTCGCGCTCCTCCTTGAGCCGTCCGACGTACCCGAGCAGGGTGTCGGTGTGCTCCAGGCAGGCCAGCGCGGTCGCCTGGGTGACGGCCGACAGGTGGTACGGCAGGCGCACCAGCTGCACCGCGTCGACCACGGCCGGGTCGGCGGCCAGGTAGCCCAGGCGCAGCCCGGCCGCGCCGAAGGCCTTGGACATGGTGCGGCTGACCACCAGGTTGGGGCGGCCCTCGATCAGCGGCAGCAGCGAGGCGCGGTGCGAGAACTCGACGTACGCCTCGTCCACCACGACCAGGCTGGGCCGGGCGGCCTGCGCGGCCTCGTACAGCCGCAGCACGGTGGCGGCGTCCACGGCGGTGCCGGTCGGGTTGTTGGGCGAGCAGACGAACACCACGTTCGGCCGGTGCTCCGCGATCGCGGCGACGGCGGCGTCCACGTCGATGGTGAAGTCGTCGTTGCGCGGGCCGGAGATCCAGGCGGTTCCGGTGCCCCGGGAGATCAGCGCGTGCATCGAGTAGGAGGGCTCGAAGCCGAGCGCGCTGCGCCCGGGGCCGCCGAAGGTCTGCAGCAGCTGCTGGAGCACCTCGTTGGAGCCGTTGGCGGCCCACACCTGCTCCCGGCCGACCGGGAAACCGGTGGTCGTGGAGAGGTACCCGGCGAGGCCCTCGCGCAGTTCGACCGCGTCCCGGTCCGGGTAGCGGTTCAGCCCGCGGGCGGCCTCGGCGACCCGTTCGGCGATCCGGGCCACCAGTTCCTCGGGCAGCGGGTACGGGTTCTCGTTGGTGTTCAGCTGGACGGGCACGTCCAGCTGCGGCGCGCCGTACGGGGACTGGCCGCGCAGCTCGTCCCGGACGGGCAGGTCGTCGATGCGGGTCACCGCGGCCGGAGGGGTCGAGGCGTCCGAAGGGGTCGGAGGAGTCACGAGCCGGGAACCGTCCAGTCGAAACGAGCCTTGATCGCGTCCCCGTGCCCCGGCAGGTCCTCGGCGTTCGCCAGGTTGACCACGTGCGCGGCGACGTCCGCCAGCGCGTCCCGGTCGTACTCGACGACCTGGACGCCGCGCAGGAAGGTCTGCACCGACAGCCCGGAGGAGTGGCAGGCGCAGCCGCCGGTGGGCAGCACGTGGTTGGAGCCGGCCGCGTAGTCGCCCAGCGAGACCGGGGTCCAGCGGCCGATGAAGACCGCACCGGCGTTGACCACCCGGGCCGCGACGGCGTGGGCGTCGCGGGTCTGGATCTCCAGGTGCTCGGCGGCGTAGGCGTTGACGACGGCGAGGCCCTGCTCCAGGTCGTCGACCAGGATGATGCCGGACTGCTTGCCGCCCAGCGCCTCGGCGACCCGCTCACCGTGCTTGGTCCGCGCGACCTGCACGGCCAGCTCGGCCTCGACCGCGTCGGCCAGCGCCGGGGAGTCGGTGACCAGCACCGAGCCGGAGGTGGGGCCGTGCTCGGCCTGGCTGATCAGGTCGGCGGCGACGTCGGACGCCAGCGCGCTGTCGTCGGCGAGGACGACGATCTCGGTCGGGCCGGCCTCCGAGTCGATGCCGATCCGGCCGGCGAAGTAGCGCTTGGCGGCGGCCACGTAGATGTTGCCCGGGCCGGTGACCACGTTGACCGGCGCGCACTCCTCGGTGCCGAGGGCGAACATCGCGACCGCCTGGGCACCGCCGACGGAGTAGACCTCGTCCACGCCGAGCAGCGCGCAGGCCGCCAGGACGGCCGGGTGGACCCGGCCGCCGAACTCCTTCTGCGGCGGCGAGGTGACCGCGATGCCGCGCACGCCTGCCTCCTGGGCCGGCACCACGTTCATCACCACGGAGGACGGGTAGACCGCCAGCCCGCCCGGCACGTACAGGCCGACCCGCTCGACCGGCACCCAGCGCTGGGTGACCGTGCCGCCCGGCACCACCTGGGTGGTGTGGCCGGTGCGGCGCTGGTCCGCGTGCACGGTGCGGGCCCGGCGGATCGTCTCCTCCAGGGCGGCCCGCACCTTCGGGTCCAGCGTCTCCAGGGCCGCGGTCAGCTGCTCGGCCGGGACCCGGGTCGACTCCAGCCGGACGCCGTCGAAGCGTTCGGTGATCTCGATCAGCGCCGCGACCCCGCGATGGCGCACGTCCTCGGCGATCGGCCGCACCTTCTCCAGGGCGGCCGCAACGTCGAACTCGGCACGGGGCAGCAGGTCACGCGGGTCGTCCAGCGAGCCGCGGAGGTCGATTCGAGAGATCACGCCACCCAGTGTAGGGAGTGGCCGGAACCGCTGGTCCCGCATTTCAGTCCGTGATACGAAAGGCGAGACGACCGGGGGACGGGGGAAACCATGGCGGAGCGTGCTCCGGAGGGCTGGAGCGGGGTCGAGCAGCAGCTCTGGGAGGCGTACCGCCAGGGCCGGATCCTGGACCTGCGAACGGGCGACGCGGAGACCGACGACCCCTTCGGCGGGGCCGTCTGGGGCCCCGAGCGCACCGTCCGCGCCGAGGTGCTCGCCCACCTGCTGCTGGCCGGCCCGGAGCCCGCCCCCGGGCGGGTCGCCTCGCTGCGGTTCAGCGGCGTGCGGGTCACCGACTCGCTCAACCTGGCCGGCGCCGCCATCGGCCACTACATCGAACTCCACGAGTGCCGCTTCGAGCACAAGATCCTGGTCTCCGAGGCCTCGGCGCCGACGCTGCGCTTCGTGAACTGCCTGATCCCCCGGCTGGAGGCCTCCCGGCTCTCCACCACCGGCGACCTCCACCTGGCGCGCTGCCGCCTCCCCGAGGGCATCCGGCTCACCGACGCCAAGATCGGCACCGACCTGCTGCTCAACCAGACGCACGTCGGCGGCGACCGCTTCGGCCGGGCCGTCTCCGCCGACGGGATCACCGTCAACCAGGACTTCGAGGCCGAACGCCTGGAGACCCGGGGCGAGTTGAGCATACGCACGGCCCGGATAGGCGGCCGCCTCTCGCTGCGCGGCGCCCAGCTGCACGCCGACCGGCGGCACAACCGCACCTGCCTCAACGCCGTCCGGGTCGTCATCGGCCACACCCTCTACCTGACCGGCTCCGCCGACCTCGGCTGGACCGGCTCCCGCGGCTACTACGGCTCCGGCTACGGCCAGGTCCCGCCGTCCGACGGCCCGGTCACCCCGTTCCGCGCCCACGGCAGGGTCCGGCTGTCCGACTCCCGCTTCGACGGCGCCTGCCTGATCTCCGGGGAGTTCCACCTGGAGGACGACGACGAGCTCTCGCTGCGCCGCATCCAGACCCCCGAGCTGCGCTTCTCCTGCGACTTCCGCCCCACCGGCACCGTGTCCCTCTCCCGCGCCCGGGTCGGCAACCTGGTCGACAAGCCGGAGGCCTGGCCGCTCGGCAGGCACCTGGGCCTCACCGGCTTCGTCTACGAGAACCTGCGCCCGATGCGGCCCTTCTCCGTCCGGCAGCGGATCGCCTGGCTGGAGGGCTCCTCGGTGGACTTCCAGCCGGAGTCCTACGAGCAGCTCGCGGCCGCCCTGCGCCGCGACGGCGCCGACGACGACGCCCGCGAGGTGCTCTACGCCAAGCAGCGCCGGCGCCGGCGCACCCTGCCGCTGCCGGCCCGGGTCTGGGGCGCGGTCCAGGACGCCACCGTCGGCTACGGCTACCGACCCGGCCGGGCGGGCCTGTGGCTGCTGCTCGCCTGGATCCTCGGCAGCCTCTGGTTCGCCACCCACCCGCTGGAGCCGCTCAAGGCCGACGAACGCCCGCACTGGAACCCGGTGCTGTACACCCTCAACCAGCTGCTGCCGATCGTGGACCTCAACCAGGGCGGCTGGAACCCCGGCGGCCTCACCCAGTGGATCTCCGCCGGGCTGGTCGTGATCGGCTGGCTGCTCGCCTCCACCGTCGTGGCCGGCGCCACCCGGATGCTCCAGCGCGGCTGAGCCGGCCGCCGTCCGGCGCGCTCGGGCGGGGCCGCCCGGCCCGGTCGGACGGCCCCGCCGGACGGCCGGGCCGGGCGGCCCTGCGACAAGGCCCCCGCCCGGGGAACTACGCTGTCCGCCGTGACAGAACGGCTGCCGCTCTTCCCGCTGAACACCGTGCTCTACCCGGGCCTGGTGCTGCCCCTGAACGTCTTCGAGGAGCGCTACCGCCGTCTCGTCGCCGACCTGCTCGAACAGCCCGAGGACACCCCCCGGCGGTTCGGCGTGCTCGCGATCAAGGACGGCCGGGAGGTCGCGCCGGTCCGGCCCGAGGAGGGCCCGGCCGGTCCGCTGGACGGCCTCGGCACCGTCACCGGGGACCCGCTGGAGGCGATCTTCCCGGTCGGCTGCGTCGCCGACATCGCCTCCGTCCAGCACCAGCCGGACGGCCGCTACGAGCTGCTGGTCACCGGCACCACCCGGTTCGAGCTGCACTCGGTGGACGCCTCCGGCCCGTACCTGACCGGCGGGATCGAGCCGATCGAGGAGCGTCCCGGCGAGGGCTCCGGCGCCCTGGCCTCCGAGGTCGAACGGGCGTTCCGGGTCTACCAGAAGCGCCTGGCCGGCGCCCGCGAGGCCAGCACCGTCGGCCACCAGGAGCTCCCGGACGACCCCCAGGTGCTCTCCTACCTGGTCGCCGCCGCCTCGGTGTTCGAGACCCCGGTCAAGCAGCGGCTGCTCGCCTGCCCGGACACCGCGCAACGGCTGCGCGCCGAGCTCGACCTGCTGCGCCGCGAGACCGCCGTCCTCAGCTGGCTGCCCTCGCTGCCCGCCGTCGACCTCACCCGCCAGTCCTTCAGCCCCAACTGACCGAGGACCCCGCATGGCCAAGAAGACGAAGAAGGGCGGCCAGGGCACACCTGCCACCGTCGCCCTGGAAGCCGCCGCCGTCCCGTTCACCGTGCACGCCTACGACCACGACCCGGCCGCCGCCTCCTACGGCGGTGAGGCCGCCGAGGTCCTCGGCGTCGCCCCCGAGCGGGTCTTCAAGACCCTGGTCGCCGACGTGGACGGCACCCTGACCGTCGGTGTGGTCCCGGTCGCCGGACAGCTCGACCTCAAGGCCCTGGCGGCGGCCGTCGGCGGCAAGCGCGCCGCGATGGCCGACCCGGCCGCCGCCGAACGCAGCAGCGGGTACGTCCTGGGCGGCATCTCCCCGCTGGGCCAGCGCCGCCCGCTGCGCACCGTCGTCGACGCCAGCGCGCTCGGCCACCCCACCGTCTACGTCTCGGCGGGCCAGCGCGGCCTCGAAGTCGAGCTGGCCCCCACCGACCTGGTCGCCCTCACCGGGGCCCGCACCGCCGCCATCGCGCGCTGAGCCGCGCCCCGGACCACCGGGAACACCCTGAAAACGCCCCGCGCCCCGCGCCCCGGCTCCATGGGAGCGGGGCGCGGGGCGCGGCAGGTGCGTGCCGACGGCGACCGGCCGGGAGCGGGCGTCAGTGCCCCGTACCGCTCCCCGGCCCCGGCCCGGCCCACGGCCCCGTCGGAGCCCCCGCCGGAGGTGCCGCCGGAGGTGCCGCCAGCGGGTTCTGCGCCACCGGCGCCCAGTACGGCGGAGGGTCCTCCTCGCGCTTCCCGAACGCCGCCGAGAGCAGGAGCAGCACCACCATCGCCGCCATCGGCCAGACCAGCAGCGCCCCCAGCGCCCCCAGGTCGATGCTCGCGTCGAAGTGCCCGCCGTTGCCGACCCGCCGGGCCTCGCCGATCAGGTCACTGCTGGGCCCGAGACTGCGGCCGATCCGCCAGCCGCCGATCGATCCGAGCAGCCCGCCGACGGTCAGCCCCAGCGCGACCGCGATGCCGCCACCGCGCCGCCGGGTCACCAGGAAGGCCCCGAGCGCGGTCAGGATCCCGGCGCCCAGGCCGATGAGCACGAACACCGCGTCGGCCCCGGCCCGCTGCTCCCCCTCGGGGTCGGCGTAGAGGATGCGGTCCCCGTCCACCACCAGCGGCACCTTCGGCGCCAGCCAGGCCCACAGCCCGGCCACCACCAGTCCGGCCACCAGACAGGCGACCACGACACCGGCCCCGAGCCGCACCTCCGGCAGCAGCCGCTGCCCCAGCGGGCTCGCCTCCGCCCCGAGGGCGGTGGCCCCGTGCGGCGGCGGCGCGAACGGATCGGACGCTGCGTCCGGCACCGCCTGCACATCGGCGGGGGCGGGATCCGGAGGTGTGTTCGGTACGGTCACGGGGCCCATCGTTTCACGACGGCCACACGAACGACCCACCACCGTACCGACGGAACGCGAGCCCTAGCGGGAGACCGCCCGCCGGTACGCCCAGGTGGCGACGGCCAGCGACACCACGCCCACCCCCGCGCAGACCGCGAGGTCCACGAGCACCAGCGCCCAGTCCGGATCCGGCGCGAAGGTCCGCGCGAAGGCGTCCACCCCGTACGTGGACGGCAGCAGGTCCCGCAGCCACTGCACCGGCTGCGGCAGGTGGCCCGCCGGCAGCACGCCCAGCAGCAGGGCGGCCGACATGCCGAGCTGCCCGAGCATCGTCGCGATCTCCTGCCGCGGCGCCAGCAGCCCGCAGGCCGCCCCCAGCCCCGACAGCGCGGCCCCGGCCAGCGGCACGACCGCCAGCAGCACCCACAGCTGCCCGAGCGGCAGTCCGAACATCACCGCCCCGAACACCGCCGTGGCGAGCGTCCCGGGCAGTGTGAAGGAGGCGTACGCGGCGGCCGCCCCCAGTACCACCGAGGCGGCGGGCACCGGAAGCGTCGCGTAGTGGTCGAGCCCGCCGGTGGCCCGCAGCTTGCCGAAGTACTGGGCGAGCAGGTTCAGCGCGACGAACGCCACCACCAGCACGCTCGATCCGGCGACGACCGACCGCGCCTCCGAGGACTGTCCGGCGTCCACCACGCCCCGCATCATCACCAGGATGCCCACGGACTGGAAGGTGGCCACGAACAGCAGCGGGATGCGCGCCACCCGCGCCCGGGCGAGCTGCGCCCGGTACACGGCCGCGAGCGCCGGCAGCAGCCGGGCCGCGGGGGCGAGGGGGGCGGGGGCGGCCGTGGACCGGTCGGTCCGCGGGGGCACCGAGAGCAGCGTCACTTGGCCAGTCCTCCGTGGCGGCCGCCCAGCTTGAGGTAGGCGTCCTCAAGGCTCGGGGTGGCGAGGGTGAAGTCGTCGAGCGCGGCGAAGGCCGGGCCGGTGGTCACCGCGGCGACCAGTTCGCGGGCCTGTTCGGGGGTGGTGCGGACGGTCCAGCGGCGGCCGGTGCACTCGGCCCGTTCGCGCAGCGCGGCGACGGCGGGCACGCCGAGCGGCGCCTCGTCCCGCCAGACCAGGTCGAGCCGGACGTCGCCGTCCACCAGCGCCTTGAGCCCGCCGGGCGTGTCGCAGGCGATGACCCGGCCGTCGTCCACCACGGCGACCCGGTCGAGCACCGTCTCCGCCTCGATCACGTTGTGGGTGACCAGCAGCACCGTCGTCCCGTGCTCGGCGCGCCGCCGGTCCACGGCGCTCCACACGGCCCGCCGGGCGACGGGGTCCATGCCGGTGGTGGGCTCGTCCAGGACGAGCAGCGGCCGCTCCCCCACCAGGGTCGCCGCGAAGCAGGCGAGCCGCCGCTGCCCGCCGGACAGCTTGGCGAGCGGCCGGGCGGCGATCGGCTCCAGTCCGAGCTCGGCCAGCACGTCCGCGGCCGCGCCGCGGGCCCGCGCCCGGGTGAGTCCGCGCAGCCGTCCGGTGGTCTCGGCGGCGAGCGCCACCGTCAGCTCGTCCAGCGCGGTCGACTCCTGCCCGAGGTAGCCGAGCAGCCGGGCGGCCCGGTCGGGGTGCCGAACGATGTCGTGGCCGAAGAGTTCGACGGATCCCGAGTCGGGGCGCAGCAGCCCGGTGAGCTGGCGCACCAGCGTCGACTTCCCGGCTCCGTTGGGCCCGAGCAGGCCGAAGATCTCGCCGGTGCGGACGGTGAGGGTGATGCCGTCGTTGGCCCGGATCTCGGTGGCGGCCGCGCCGCGCCCGCCGCGGTAGGTCCTGACCAGGTCGCGCACGGCCACGCACGGCAGGGGTTCCTCGGGTGCTCGCCCCGCCGTCTCGTTCACGACCGAAGACTCTACGCGCTCGTACGGGCGAACCGGACAACGGGGCCCTCGGGCCCGTCCCGGGCCCCGGGGCGCCGATCGGCCGGCTCAGTCGTCGACGACCATCGAGCCGCCCGGGACCCGGGCCGCCAGCTCCTTCCAGAACCCGGCCCGGATGGCGTAGCGGTCGTGCTCGTCGATCTGGTCGTCCTTGTGCGCCAGCAGCCCGAAGCGGGCGGCGTAGCGCAGCAGCTCGCCGTCCACCCGGTGCGGGATGCGCGGGTAGTCGGGCCAGAGCACGGTCAGTCTTTCGGAGTCGCCGACGCGTTCGCTCCAGCGGCGGGCGAAGACCTGCCCGACCTCGTGGGCGTCGCCGCCGATGGAGGTGATGTCCTCCTCGCGGTCGGCCCAGCGCTGCTCGGCGGTGGTGAGGTGGGCGAGGGTGGGCAGGCTGTCGCCGGCGGTGACGGCGGGTTCGGGGGCGGGCCGGTCGACCCAGCCGCGGTCCGATGACCACCGCAGCACCGGCCCGGCCTGCGCGACGGCGCCGTGCCCGTTCGTCCCGTGCCCGGTGGCGGTGTGCCCGTTGGCGCCCGGCCCGTGGGGGCCGTTGCCGTTGCCGCCGTTCGCCGCGGTGATCGGGGTGACGGAGGAGGCCCGTCCGGCCAGGTCCTTCGGTGTCGGTACGACCTTGAGCGCGGCGGCGGCCGGCTGCGGCCGGCCGTCGCCGGCGCGGGAGATAGGAAGAGCACACGGCAGAACTACAGTCACACTCCCAATCAACTCGTTTGGCGTCTTGTGGTAGTATAG
>NZ_JBEZUT010000218.1:0-14323 GCF_040636595.1 Kitasatospora sp. NPDC036755 | reverse complement strand
CGTTCCGGCGCCGCGCCGGTGCTGAGCGCCACCAGGGCGGTGGCGGTCTCGCCGGCGCACCTGTCCAGACAGTCGGCGGCCTGCTCCGGCGTCACCCGGCAGGCCGTCACCAGGGTGCGCACCGCGCGGGCGCGCAGCTTCCCGTTGCGGGCGGAGGCGGCGACCATCAGGTTGGACCAGGTGCGGCCGGTGCGGACCATCAGCGCGGTGGAGAAGGCGTTGAGCGCGAGCTTCTGGGCCGTACCGGCCTTCATCCGGGTGGAGCCGGTGACCACCTCCGGCCCCGTGGCGAGCACCACGTGCAGGTCCGCGTGGGCGGCGGCCGGCGCGGCCGGGTCGCCGGACAGCAGCGCGGTGGCGGCTCCGGCGGCCCGGGCCCGGGCGAGCGCGCCGAGGACGTACGGGGTGCGGCCGCCGGCGGTGACGCCGATGACCAGGTCGCCCGCGACCGGCGGGTCGTCCTCGGCGTCGTCCGGGGCGGTGTCCTCGGCGTGCTCGGCGGCGCGGCCGGCGGCCTGCGGGCCGCCCGCGAGGTGGGCGACGACGGTCTCCGGGCCGACGCCGTACGTCGGGCCGAGCTCCAGCGCGTCACCGAGGGCGATCCGGCCGCCCGCGCCCGCGCCGTAGTAGTGCACCCGGCGGCCGCGCGCGAGGGCCTCGACGCCGGCCTCGACCAGCCGTGCCAGCTGGGGCAGCGCGGCCCGCACCGCTCCGGCCACGGTCGCGTCCTGGTCGTTGATCAGCCGGAGCAGCGCCGGGGTGTCGAGGGTGTCGAGCTCCGTGCTGAGCGGGTGGCGCGCCTCGGTGGGGGGCAGCTGTCCGGCGCCGGGGGCCGGGTCAGTCGGCGTACGCATCGAGGCTCCAGGGCGCGTGGGTGGAGGCGGTGCCCCGGGCGGTCGGGGCGGGGCGCGGGTGGCGGCCGCTGCTGCCGTGCGGGCCCGTGGGGTACTCGACGCCGCCGGTGCCGGTGCCGGTGGTGGCGATGGCGGCGGCCGGTGGGAGCGGCAGGAGGCGGCGCGGTGGGGTGGGTCGGGGTGGTGCGGTGGGCACGGTCGGGCTCCGGTCCGGGTCGGAAGGATCGGCGGGGGTCTGGAAGGGGGGGCGGGAAGGGGGGGCGGCTCAGCGGGGCCGGCGCAGGCTGTGGCGGCGGACGGCGTCGTGGGCGCGCTCCAGGCCGTCCAGGATGCGGGCGTGGTCGTGCTGGGCGAGGGTGACGTAGAGGGCGTCCACGACGGTGAGTTGGGCCGTCCGGGAGGCGGTGCCGCCGCTGCGGAAGGCGGTCTCCCGGGCGGCGGTGAGCAGGACCAGGTCGGCGGCGGCCGCGGCGGGGGAGCGGGGGCCGCTGGTGACGGCGGCGGTGCCGGCCCGCGCGGTGCGGGCCTCCTCCAGGACCTCGACCACCTCCCTGGCCCGGCCGGAGTGGCTGAAGCCGATGGCGAGGTCGCCGGGTTCGAGGAGCGCGGCGATCATCAGGGCGGCGTGCACGTCGCTGGCGAACACCGCGCCGTAGCCGAGTCGTTGGAGCTTCTGGGTGGCGTCCAGCGCGGCCAGCGCGCTGGAGCCGACTCCGACCACCAGGATCCGGCGGGCCCGGCGGACGTGGTCGCCGAGCGCGGCGAGCACGTCGAGGTCGAGGCCGGCGGCGGTCTCCTCGGCGGCCCGGGCGTTGGCCCAGCCGACCTTGCGGACCAGCTGGGCCGGGGTGTCCTCGGGGCCGAGGTCGCTGGAGAGGTCGAGGTCGGCACGGTCGTCGGCGCGCAGGCGCTCGGCCTCGGCGGCGAGGGCGAGCCGGAGCTGGGCGTAGCCGCGCAGTCCGAGGCTGCGGCAGAACCGGTGCACGGTGGTCTCCGAGGTGCCGGCGGCGCGGGCGAGTTCGGAGATGGTCCGTTCGGCGGCGCGGCCGGGGTCGACGGTCACCAGGTCGGCGATGCCGCGTTCGGCGGGCGGCAGCTGGTCGCGGCGGTGGCGGATGCGGGTGAGCAGGTCATCGGGCACGGCAGTGACCCTAGCCATCGGCGCGGTGTTGGTAAATAACTTTCAGGCCTGCCGCCAGCTTTCCAGGTCATGCGGTACCAGTGCGCAACACGGCGCAATGTTGCGGCAATTCAGAAGCCATAGTGGAAAGATATTTACGGGAATTCGTTGACAGCGCCCGGGCGTCGTGGTGACCATGAGGCCACCCCAATCCCCTGTTCACCCCCTCGTCCGGGAGCTCCGCCATGCCCACGTTCCGTCCGCTCGTCCCCGCTGTCAGCGCAGCCGTGCTCGCCGCGGCGGTGCTGGTCGGCTGCTCCTCCGGCACGGGCGGCAAGGCTTCGGCCGGGCCGGCGGTCGCGCCGCTGGCCACCTCCGTGCCCGGCGGTGTCACGCTGCGGATCGCCGACCAGAACGACCTGCTCAGGACCACGCTGCAGGCGTCCGGACAGGACCAGGACCTGCCGTTCCGGATCAGCTGGTCCTCCTTCCAGGGCGGCCCGGCCGTACTGGAGGCCTTCCGGGCCGGTGCCGCGGACGTCGGGTTCGTCGCGGACGCCCCGGTCGTCTTCGCCCAGGCGCACGGTCAGGACGCCCGGGTGGTCGGCGTCGTGCAGAACAGCCCGGACGCCGTCCACCTGTGGACCTCTCCCGGCAGCACGGCGAAGACCGTCGCCGACCTCAAGGGCAAGAAGATCGCCTACGCCGAGGGCACCACCTTCCAGCCCGCCGTGCTGACCGCGCTGAAGAACGCCGGCCTCAAGCCCGCCGACGTCACCCTGGTCAAGCTCAACCCGCCGGAGATCCCGGCCGCGCTCGCCGCCGGCCAGGTCGACGCGGGCACCCTCACCGAGCCGCTGGTCAGCAAGTACGCCAACGCCTACCAGGACAAGGGCGCCCACGAGGTGGACGGCGACAAGGGCCTGACCAGCGGGCTGCAGCTGCTCATCGCGCCCGGCGCCGCCGTCACCGACCCGGCCAGGAGCGCGGCCCTCGCCGACCTGGCGGCCCGCTTCACCCGGGCCGAACTGTGGATCACCGCGCACAAGGACGCCTGGGTGCAGTCCTACTACGTGAACTCGCAGAAGCTGCCCGCCTCCGTCGGCGAGGCCGTGGTCGCCAACAACGGCACCGCGACCATCCCCGACTACACCACCGCGGCGGCCCGGCTGCAGCAGATCACCGACGTGCTGGCCGCGGCCGGGGTGATCGACGAGCTGGACATCGCCACCGCCTTCGACCGCCGCTTCGACGCCGTCCAGTCCGCCGCGGCGAAGGGCTGACCCATGGCCACCACCACCCGCCTCCCCACCCTCCGCCGCCGCCCGCGCACCGCCCGCCCGGCGGGCCCCCGAGGCCGCAGGATCCCCTTCGCCCGCGCGCTCGGCCCGCTGGTCCTGCTCGGTCTCTGGCAGCTCGCCTCCGCCACCGGGGTGCTGGACCCGCAGACCCTCGCACCGCCTGGCGACGTCGGCGGGCGCGCCTGGGACCTGCTGACCAGCGGCCAACTGGGCCACCACCTGTGGGTCTCGCTGCAACGCGCCGCCCTCGGGCTGGCCTTCGGCACCGCCGCCGCCGTGGCGCTCGCCCTGCTGGCCGGGCTCTCCCGGCTGGGCGAGGCCCTCATCGACGGCACCGCGCAGCTCTTCCGGGCGCTGCCGATCCTCGCCCTGGTGCCGCTGGCGATCCTCTGGTTCGGCATCGGCGAAGAGGTCAAGATCATCCTGGTGGCGCTCGGCACCTTCTTCCCGGTCTACCTCAACACCCACGCCGCGCTCACCGGGCTCGACGTCCGCTGGGTCGAGCTCGCCCGCACCCTCGGCCTCGACCGGCTCCGGTTCCTGCGCCGGATCGTGCTGCCCGGCGCGGCCCCCGGATTCTTCACGGGCCTGCGCATGGCCGTCACCGTCTCCTGGCTGGTCCTCGTGGTCAGCGAGCAGATCAACGCCGACAGCGGCATCGGCTACCTGATGGAACAGGCCCGCACCTTCGGCGAGACCGACGTCATCGTCGTCGGCCTGGTCGTCTACGGGCTGCTGGGACTGACCTCCGACACCCTGGTCCGACTCCTGGAGAGGAAGGTGCTGCAGTGGCGCACGACCCTGGGCTGACACCCGCCGAGGACGGCGTGCGACTGCACGCCCTGAGCCGCTCGTTCGACGGCCGAACCGTCCTGGACGGGATCGAACTCGACATCGCCAGAGGCGAGTTCACGGCCCTGCTGGGCCACAGCGGCTCCGGCAAGTCCACCCTGCTGCGCGCGGTCGCCGGCCTGGACGACACGGTGGCGGGAGAGGGCCTGATCGAGGTGCCCGAGCCCAGCTCGGTGGTCTTCCAGGACGCCCGGCTGCTGCCCTGGAGCCGGGTCCTCGACAACGTCGCCCTCGCACTGCCCGGCCCGCGCGCCGCCGCCCGCGAACGCGGGCGCGCGGCACTGGCGGAGGTGGGCCTGGCCGACAAGGAGAACGCGTGGCCCGCCACCCTGTCCGGCGGCGAGGCCGCCCGGGTCGCCCTCGCCCGGGCGCTCGTGCGCGAGCCCCGGCTCCTGCTGCTCGACGAGCCGTTCGGCGCCCTCGACGCGCTCACCCGCATGCGCATGCACGGCCTCCTGCGCGACCTGTGCGCCCGCCACCGTCCCGCCGTCCTGCTGGTCACCCACGACGTGGACGAGGCCCTGCTCCTCGCCGACCGCCTCCTCGTCCTCACCGATGGCCGCTTCTCCCTCGACCTGCGCCCGACCGTCCCCGCCGGCCCCGACCGCCGCCGCCACCCCTCCTTCGCCGGCCTGCGGGACCGCCTCCTGCTGGCCCTCGGCGTCCCGGAGGACGCCCGCGCCTGACCGCCCCCAGCGGTGCGCCGGCCCGGCGGGGCCCGGTGCAGCGGCGTCCCGGCGGGTGCTCGGGCCGGGGACGTCACGGTCGGGCGGCCCTGCCGTCCCCGGCGGCCCGGTGCCGTCGTTGTCGGGGTGATGTCGGAGGGGACGAAGTGGACGGTGTCACCGTCCGGTTCGAAGCCCTTGATCTGGTCGCAGAGCAACGGTACGTACGCGTTCGAGTCGGCGGCCTTCCCTCACGTCTTCCTGTGCATGGATACCGGACGCGACGGTGGACCCGGCGCGGTCGGCGCCGCCGGCCGAGCGGCCGGGCCGGGAGGGTGACGCCCTCCCGGCCATGAGTGGTGAGGGTGCCCCGCCGTCGGGTGACGGCGGGGCACCGGGCGTTGTCCGCCGGGGACTCCGGGTGCCGCCGCCCTGCGGGAGGCGGCACCCGGGGGCGGCGTCAGTAGATGAGGATGTCCCAGTGGCTGCCCTCGTTGCAGTACAGGTTGCCCGACGCGGCCTTCCACTGCGGGTAGCCGTCGCCCCGGAGGCCGATGTACGTGAAGCTGTTCTGGACGTAGCCGTCGATGCAGGAGTTGCGGGCGATGTCGACCTTGTAGCCGTTGTAGTGGCTGTAGGTGCCCGACGCGTGGCCGACCTCGGTGCCGCCCGTGATGTTGATGGCACAGCCGCTGGCGCGCTTGAGGGTGATGATGGCGCTCACCGTGCCCGAGTTGATCTGGTCGAACGACGTGCAGGTGGAGTTGGACCTGGTGGTGCAGCCCCCGCTGGAGCTCCACGTGATGCCTGCGCCGCTGAACTGGGTGGCGGCCGCCGACTGGGACAGCTTGGTGCCGCTGGCACCGGCCGTGGGCGCCGAGACGGCGAGGCCGGCGATGGTCAGGGCGACGACGGTGGCTGCGGTGCGTGGCTTCATCTGCATCTCCCGGTGAGGATGGTGTGCCTCCGACTCGGTTCCTGTCCTCCTGCCGTGCCTCGGCGGGAGGACGGGAAGCCCGCTGCCGGTCTGACGGAACCACCGCCCGCGGTTCCCGGGGAACGGGGAACGAGGGGGATGGGCGTCGAGCGCCGGCGTCGGACCAGGATGGCCCACGGGTGTCTATGCGAGTAGACCCGGGTCTGTGAATTTCCCGTGACGGGGGAGTGGTCCTCGGGGCGTCCCCCGGCCCCCGGCCCCCGGCCCCCGTCCGCCGTCCGCAGTCCCCCATCTCCCGTCCGTCGGCCCCCTCCGGCCGGCTCCGAGCCCCTCCGGCGGGCGGCCCGGCGCTCCCGGTGCCGGATCCGTCCGCTTCCCGTCCCCGGGGGACCTCGTGCGGGCGGTGCGCGTCGGCCTACCGTGACGGGGTGAGCGAGGAGACAAGCGGGTGCGCCGGGCGGGTACTGGTGCTGGTGCTGCCCGAGGTGAATCTGCTGGACCTCGGTGGTCCCGTGCAGGTGTTCGATGCCGCGGCCCACCTCGGCGGCGGCTACCGGCTGGAGTACGTCGCCGAGGCGGACCACCTGCGGTCCGCCCTGGGCCTGCGGCTGGCCGGTCTGGCGCCGCTGCCGACGGTCCGGCCGGCGTCCGGGGACCTGGTGCTCGTGCCGGGGCCCCGGCTGACCGGATCCGACCGGCTGGTGGCGCCCGCCGTGGTGCGCTGGGTGCGCGAGGCCTACGAGGCGGGCGCCCGGGTGGCGTCGGTGTGCAGCGGTGCCGCCGTCCTGGGGGAAGCGGGGCTGCTGGACGGCAGGGCGTGCACCACGCACTGGTCGCTCACCGCGGCGATGCGGCACCGGTATCCGCGCGCCCGGGTGCGCGAGGCCGCGCTCTACGTGCACGACGGGCGGATCAGCACCAGCGCGGGCATCTCCTCGGGGATCGATCTCGCGCTGTCGCTGGTCGAGCGGGACCGCGGCCCGGAACTGGCCGCGCGCGTCGCGCGTGAACTGGTGCTGTACCTGCGGCGGGACGGAGACGCGGCACAGATCAGTCCGTTCCTGCGGCACCGCGACCACGTCCAGCCCGCGGTGCACCGGGTGCAGGACCACCTGGCCCAGCACCTGGACACCGCCTTCACCCTGCGTGAACTCGCCGGTGTCGCCGGACTGTCACCGCGCGGTCTGACGCGGGCCTTCACCGCCGCCACCGGCATCACCCCGTTCGGCTACCAGCGGCAACTGCGGCTGGAGCGGGCCCGAACCCTGCTGTCCGGCACCGACTTGACGGTGGAGGCGGTCGCGGTCCGCTGCGGCTTCCGCGACGCGCGACAGCTGCGCCGGGTGGTCGGCGACGCCTTCGGAACCCCTCCCTCGCGGCTGCGCGCACCGCTGCGGCCGACCGCCTGACGAACCCGGCCCGCACGCGTGCGGTCCGTTCCCCCGGCCTTCCCCGGCCCCGGGCCGTTTTCCGCTTTTCCGTTTCCATGAGGGCCGATCGGCACCATGCTGCCGATCAGCGCCCGGATTGTCGAGGTATGTCTTGTCCACGGTGAGTTCCGACGTACGCAAGGGCCGCCGGGCCCTGCGCCGTGCCGGCTGGGTCCTGTCGGGCACGGCGCTGTCGGTGGTGTGCTTCGCGGGGATCGCCTTCGCGGGGGTGAGCGCGTCGATGGCCGACAGCTTCGCCCCGGCTCCCCGCGGATCCGGTACCCGGGCGTGGCCGCCGGCCCCGCCGGTGCCGGACGGCCGGATCACGGTGGCGGTCGCGGTCGGCAACGCGGGCTCGGTGGCCACCGACGTACTCGCGCCCTACCAGGTGTTCGCCGAGTCGCCGGAGATGTTCGTCTACACGGTGGCCGCCGAACGCCGTGTCTCCCCGCTGTCCGGCGGCGCCCATCTGCTGCCCGACCACACGCTGGCCGAGGTGGCGGACGGCACCCTGCCGGAACCCGACGTGGTGGTCGTGCCCGCGGTGACCGACCCCTCGGGAGCGGGAGAGGACGGGCTGCGCCGGTGGATCGTCGAACGCCACCGCAAGGGTGCCCGGATCCTCGGGGTGTGCGCGGGCTCCGAGCTGCTGGCCGCCTCCGGTCTGCTCGACGGCCGCGACGCCACGTCGTTCTGGTCCAACATCGGATCTCTGGAGCGCAGTTACCCGAAGGTCGACTGGAAGCGCGGGCAGCGTTACGTGGAGGACGGGCGGGTGACGACCACCGCGGGCGTCACCTCCGGCACCGTGGGCGCCCTGCGGGTGGTCGGGGAGCTGGTCGGCGAGGCGGAAGCGGCCCGGATCGGCACCGGCTTGTCCTACCCGGGCTGGACTCCGGACGGACCGACCGCGATACCGGCCAACCACCTCGCCCTCGGGGACCTGCCGTACGCCCTCAACGCCGCGTTCCCGTGGCTGCGCCCCACCACGGCCATCGGCCTGGTCGACGGGGTCGAGGAGATCGACGCGGCCGCGGCGGTCGAAGGGTACGGCGGAGTCTCCTTCGCCGACCGGACGGTGGTGGTCGGCTCCGGTGACACCGTCACCACCCGCCACGGCCTGGTCCTCGTCACCCGTCCGGCGACGGGGGACGCCCACGGCGCGGACCGCTTGGTGGTGCCCGGCGTCGAGGACGCCTCCGGCGTCGGCGCCGCGCTGGGCGACTGGGCCCGCCGCAACGGGCTGACCGTCGAACTGCCCGGCGGGGGACGGCGGTCCGGGGAGTTCGGCTTCGATCCGGTCCTGCGGGACCTCGCCGAGCACAGCGACCGCCGTACCGCGCTCGCCACCGCGAAGTTCTCCGAGTACCCCTCGGCCCATCTGGCGCTGGCCGGAGCGTCCTGGCCCTGGCGGCCCACCCTGCTGGCCGCGGCGGCGGTCGTCCTGAGCGCGATGGCGGGACTGGCACCGGCGGCGGTGCGACGGGCGGTGCGACGGCGGCGACTGAGACTTCCGGTGGCGTAGCGCCCGGGACGCCGTCGGCACTGGCCGCGCTCGTGGGCGAGCCGTTGCCACCTTCAGCGGCACCACGGCGGTGGGCGTGGTCACCGCGGTCGGCGGCCCGGGACACCGTGGAGTCCCGCCGCAGCTCCGGCGGAATGCCGCGGTGTCACGGCCTTCCGCTGTTCGGAGGACCGTAGTTGGCGGTCAGGGCCGCCGCGTAGGCGTCCGGGACGGCGTGGCCCGTGAAGGCGAGCGAGAGGTAGGAGTCCAGGGCAGCTGACACCTCGAGGAAGGGCCCGAACCGTTCGCGCCAGTCGTTCCGGGTGTCCGCGTCCGGGAAACCCCGGAAGACCGTGACCTCGGGATCCCTCTCACCCCAGCACCCCCATCGTCCGGAAGGGCCGGTCACGGCGATGACCTTGGCGGAGACCGCGATCGACTCCGCGAAGTCGTCGTCCGAGGTGAAGCCGATCTCCTCCCAGTAGTCGTCCTCGTCCGCGTCGACGGACAACGACCTCGTGGGCTGGAATCGACGCTCCGGAAGGTGGAGATCGTCGGGACCGGGCTCGAGAACCAGCAGTTCGACGCGATCGTCGCCGTGCCATCGGGCCATCGCGCGGAGCGCCGGCCAGAACTCCCGGGTGAGGACGGCGTCGAACTCGCAGAACAGCGAATCTCCCGTGAGCTTCGTGAAAGCCTGGCCGGGCAGCCTGGCATCGAGGTCGAAGACGGACGCGCTGCTGGAGGGAACGTCGAGGCAGCCGTCGCGGCCAAGCGTGCCCGACTCTTCCGTTGCCACCAGTCTTCCCCCGGTCCGTTCCTGATGTCGGCCTTCCCGGATCCGGGTCATGGCGGTCGGCCGTTCACCCGGGGGCTGTCGGCCATCGGCCGCAGGAAGTGCCTCGCCCCGTCCTTCGTGTACAGGATAACCACTGAGCCCTTGTCGGTACGGGGCCGGCCGGTGGCCCCGGGTTCCTTCGGGAGCCGGCGAGGAACGGTGCCGTAGGCACGAGAGGTGATCCGGTCGGCGAGGAGGGTGCCTTCGCCGACCGGATCACCTCGGTGCTCAGTGCCGCTCTGTGCCGCTCAGTGCGGGCGCGGTCAGAAGATGAGCTTCCAGCCGTCGAGGTGGCCCGAGTCGGTGCGGTAGGTGTCCTGCATCCGGAGGCGCCAGGTGCCGTTGGCGGGCTGGGCGGAGGCGTCCACCGTGTAGGTCTCGATGACGTTGGCGGCCGAGTCGCCGAGGTTGCCCTTCTTCAGCGGGTAGACCGTGCCGTCGGGGCCGACCAGGTCGATGACCAGGTCGCCGCGCCAGGTGTGCTTGATGTCCACACCGACCTTCAGGTCGCTCGGGGCCTGGCCCGGGATCCGGTCGATCACGATGTCCGAGAAGACGGCCGGGCCCCCGTCCGGGATCTGCAGGGGGGTGGTGTTCGCGAAGATGCCCCGCGAGACCTTCCAGGTGAACGTGGTGGAGACCCGGCTGTTGTGGGAGCCCTTGGCGGTGACGGTGACCGTGTACGTGCCGGTCAGCGCCGGGACGCCGGTGATGCGGCCGGTGACCGGGTGGAGCGTCACGCCGGTGGGGAGGCCCGTCGCGTGGTAGGTGACGATGCCGGGGTTGAAGTTGGCGGCCTTGACCTGGAGGTCGGCGGCCGCGCCGATCGCGGTGATCTGGTTGTCGACGGGGTCCAGCAGGATGCCGTCGACGACGCGCGGGCCGACGTTGATGGCCGCCCAGGCGTTGGCGGTGTTCTGGTAGGTCGCGCTGGTCGGCCCGTAGAGGTCGGCGGCGGCCTTGAGGGTGGCGGTGCGGGCGGCCGCGTAGTTGGTGGACGAGGTCATGTAGGTGGTGAGTGCCCGGTACCAGATCTTGGCGGCGGCGTCCCGGCCGATGCCGGTGACGGGCAGGCCGTCGGAGGTCGGGGAGTCGTAGGTGACGCCGTTGACGGTCTTGGTGCCGCTGCCCTCGGAGGCCAGGTAGAACCAGTGGTTGGCCGGGCCGGAGGAGTAGTGGACGTCGATGGAGCCGAGGTCGGCCGACCAGGAGTCGCGTGACTTGCCGTCCTTGGAGGGCTTGTCCATGTAGCGCAGCGGGCTGCCGTTGCCCCGGATGTCGATCTTCTCGCCGACCAGGTAGTCGCCCTTGTCCTCGGCGTTGTCGGCCCAGAACTCGATGGCGGCGGCCATGATGTCGGAGGTGGCCTCGTTCAGCCCGCCGGACTCGCCGCTGTAGATCAGGTTCGCGGTGGCGGAGGTGACGCCGTGGGTCATCTCGTGGGCGCCGACGTCGATCGAGGTCAGCGGCTGGATGTTGTTCGTGCCGTCGCCGTAGGTCATGCAGAAGCAGCTGTCGGACCAGAACGCGTTGACGTAGTTCTTGCCGTAGTGGACCCGGGTGTAGGCGCCGACGCCGTCGTCCTTGATGCCGTTGCGGCCGTGGACGTTCTTGTAGTAGTCCCAGGTGAGTTGGGCGCCGTAGGCGGCGTCCACGGCGGCGGTCTGCCGGTTGGCGACGGTGCCGTCGCCCCAGGTGTCGGTCGGGTTGGTGAACAGCGTCCGGGTGCCCGTGGTGCCGTTCAGGTCGTAGGTGCTGTGGCCGCCGCGGGTGTTGTCGGTCATCGCGAAGCCGCTGCCGGACGCCGCGGTGCCGATGGTGACCTGGCCCGAGTACTTGCTGTTGCCGATGCCGGTCTCGATGCCCTGGTACTCGAAGATCTTCTTGCCGGAGTTCGCGTCGGTGATGACGTGCAGCTCGGAGGGCGTGCCGTCCTCCTGGGTGCCGGTGACCACCGTCTCCCAGGCGAGGCGCGGGGCGCCGGACCCGGCCCAGACCACCTTGCGGGCGTCGTCGGCCGCGGGCTCCGCGACCTTCGCGCTCCCGGCGCTGTCGAGCGCGAGGCCCTTCGCTGCCTCGGCGCTCTCCTTGGGCGTGGTGTCGACGGCGATGTCCGCGTCGGTGGCCTTGGTGACGCCCTTGGTGGAGCCGTCGGGGGCGGTGTGGACGACCAGGTCGCCGCCGAGGACGGGCAGTCCGTCGAAGGTGCGCTCGTAGCGGGTGTGCAGGGTGCCGTCGGTGTCCTTGGTGACGCCCTTGACGACCAGTGCCTCCTTCGCGCCCAGGTTCAGCGCCTCGGCGGTCTTCGCCAGGGAGGCGTCCGCCGAGGCCAGCAGCGCGCCGCGCTGCTCCGGCGACAGCTGCACCGGCAGCGCGCCGGCGAGGGCCTGGACCTCGGCGGGGGCCTCGGCGGGGATCTCGGCGGCGGTGGCGACGCCGGACGTCAGAGTAGCCATGATCATCGCGGCGCCTGCTATCAACGCGCCTGCCGCGGTGGTCTTTCCGGGGGATCGAGTCACACTGAACTCCTTCTGCGACGGCCGGGTTTCGGGTGGCCGGAGTCAGCCGGGCGGCCGAGGGTGACGTCGCCCGGTAGAGCTGGTGGTTCGAACGGGTGGAACGGTGTCCGACGTGAATTGCCGCGTCGGATGGTGCGCGGGCGGCCGCAAGGGGCTCTGCGGCGATGGGACGGTACAGTGCCAGCTTTGGTGGGAACACGTCACCCCGTGTGGCAACAGTTGGCCGAAATGCTTCGCCGCCGACGTAATGCAGAGGTAAATGACCGTCAGAAGACGGGCAATGCGCGGGAAAAACAGGCGGGCGCCACGGACGCCCCCACCGCCCGAGCCGGGCCGGCCCGGGCCGGCGGTGGGGCGGCGAGGTACTGGCGTTCCTCCTCGGTGACGATCACCCGGTCGACCGTGGAAGCCCAAGTCGCCCTGAGGGCAGGGCCGCAGGTCAGCGCCGCGGCCCTCGCGCACTCCCGGCGGGTTCGCCGCGCTGCTCGTACGTCCACACGGCGAGCTGGGTGCGCGAGGCGAACCCCAGCTTGCCCAGGATGCGTTCGACGTGGTTCTCCGCGGTGCGCTGCGCGATCGTCAGGCGTGCCGCGATGTCCCTGTTGCTGAGGCCCTCGGCGACCAGCTCCGCGACCTGGCTCTCGCGTTTCGTCAGCCCCGGCACCTCGGCCGCGTCGTCCAGGACATGGGTCATCGCCTCGTCCACGGTGGCGCGCGCGCCGCGGCGGAACTCCCGGTCGAAGGCGGCGGCGCCCAGGGCCTCCCGTACCGCGGCGTCCAGGCGCAGGTGCTGGGCGCGCATGAACGGCGCCGCGCCGAGCCGCCCGCCCAGCGACTCCCACAACAGGTGCAGCACGCCCAGGAGCCGGGCCGCGCGCCGCGGGGCGTCCCGGGTGCTCCAGGCGATGACCTCCACGCACATGGCGACGTCCCACCAGTCCTGGAACGGGCGCAGCCGGGCGATGGCCGCCCGGGCGTGGGTGACCGCGTCGGCGGGTGCGTCGGCGCGCAGGGCCAGCAGCGCGCGGGCGAGCAGGGCCATGCCGTGCAGCCAGGACTCGCCGTGCGCGCGGGCGGCCGCCTCGACCTCGCCGCACGCCTCGTCGGCCGCGGCGGCCTCGCCTCCGCAGGCGTGGGCGATGGCGAACTTGACCCGGCATTCGAGGGCCGCGTCGAGGCAGCCCAGCGCGCGGAACTCGGTGCGTGCCCGCGCGAACAGCTCGGCGGCGCCCGTGAAGTCCTCGCGCCAGACGGCGAGGATGCCGTGGTGGTGCCACACCCACGCCGTCTCCCGCCGGTGGCCGCCCCGCCGGGCCGCGGCCTCGCACACGGCGAGCGCGTGCCGCACGTCGGCGTCCGGGTCGCCCTGCAGGATGCGCAGGTACGTGTCGGTGACCAGGGCCTGGACGTGGACGGCGGCGTCCGGGCCGTCCGTGCCGTCACCGTCGCCGCCGCCGTGCGCGCGGTCGGCGCCGTCCGGGGCGCGGTCGGCGGCGAGCAGCTGCGACAGCCAGTGGCGCCCCTCGGACAGCAGCCCCGCCGTCATCCAGTAGTGCCGGGGGGACACCGCCAGGGCCAGGCCGGCCCGCGCCCGGCCGGGCCGCTCCAGGCAGAACTCCAGGGCCGCGCGCAGGTTGGGGTGGTCCAGGCGCAGGTGGGTGAACCAGTCGACCTGCCGGGGCCCGAACCACTCCCGCCCGGCGCGTGCGGTCAGTTCGGCGTACCGGTCCCGGTGGCGGCCCCGCAGGGTGTCCAGCGAGCCGGACGCGGCCAGCCGCTCGTGCCCGTACTCCCGGACCGTCTCCAGCATGTGGTAGCGCGAACGTCCGCGCACGTGACGGCAGTTGACGATCGACCGGGCGACCAGGCCGTCGAGGGCGTCGAGCAGGGCGGCGGGCGGCAGTTCGGCGTCCGCGCAGACCCGTTCGAGGCTCTCCAGGTCGAAGCCGCCGCGGAACACCGAGGCCCGCTCCCACAGCAGCCGCTCGGGGCCGGTGCACAGGTCGTGGCTCCAGTCGATCAGGGCGCGCAGGGTGCGCTGCCGGTCGGCGGCGACGCTGCTGCCCCCGGTCAGCAGGGCGAACCGGTCCGTGAGCCGCTCCAGGATCTCCTGCGGCGTCAGGCTGCGGATCCGGGCCGCGGCCAGCTCGATCGCGAAGGGCAGGCCGTCCAGGCGGCGCACGAGCTCGGCGACGGCGGCGGCGTCGGACCCGGTCAGGGTGAAGCCGGGCAGGACGGCGGCGGCCCGGTCGACGAACAGCGCGACGGCCGGATTGCCGCTCAGGGTGCGCAGGTCGCGATCC
>NZ_JBEZUT010000217.1:0-14676 GCF_040636595.1 Kitasatospora sp. NPDC036755 | reverse complement strand
GCGGGCACCCTCGAGCGCAAGGACGCCTCCGGCTGGAAGACCCTGGACCACCTCAGCCAGGGCACCGGCATGGACCACGTCCTCAACCGCAACGAAGAGGCCCTCACCCTCACCGCCGGCCAGAGCCGCACCATCGAGTACCGGATGCGACTGTCCCAGACCAACCGCCCCGGCCCGCTCGTGATCGAGGCGGACGCCCCGGCACCCCACGCCACGGACATCCACGACATGGCCAAGGCCGAATGGCACGCCGCGGCCGTCGACTTCAACGGCCCACGGGTGAGCACCGTCTCGACCACGGACCTCCGGGCCGGGACGACCCCCACCGAGTTCGGTTTCACCGCCACCTCGCCGCGGGGCACCGCGGACCTGCGCCCCGAGGTCGTCGTGTCCAGCCCCTACGGCCTGACCGAGGAGGACATCGTCCTGGAGGCGAAGTCCGGCGACGGATGGACCCCGGTCCCACTGCACGACGACTGCGGCGCCCTGACCGCGACCACCCCGACCGGGCTCGAAGCCAAGCACTCGGGCGACTCGGCCGAGTACCTCTTCCGGATCACCACGACCAAGCCCACACAGCACCTTCCCAACGTCCAGGTAGGCGCCCGGACCGGCGACCACCTGGCCACCCTCCAGTACATCTCCCCCCGCTGACCCCCCCCACCCCGACCACCCAACGGCCCGGCCTCCCACCGCCCAAGCGCCGCCCGGGAGGCCGGGCCTCCCACCGGGTCCGGCTGCGTCGCCGCGCCGGACGGCCACGGTGTACCGACCGCTGACGGGAGCGCCGGCACGCCGACCGCCGGCAGACCACCGGTCGGCGGCCGTAGGAGCACTGGCACCGCAGGTCACATCGGTGCCCGTGCCGGGCCGATGACGATCTCCCGTTCGTCGTTGAGCCGGGCCTGCCAGTCCCTCAGCGCCGTGTGGGCGGCGGCGGTCAGCGGGTGGCTCATCCCCAGTGCTCGCCGGGTCTCCGCGTAGTGCGCCAAGTGCTCGGCGACCGCGTCGTCCAGGCTGCTCTCCTGTGCCCGCCACTCCAGGTACTCCTGCCGCAGGGCGAGCGCCCGTGGGTGGTCCTCTCCCAGAACGGCCGAGCATTCCAGGTGGAGTTCCCGGAACGCCGCGGCGGCTCCGTGGTGGTCACCGCCCGCGCCGGCGGCGTGCGCGCTGCGCCGGCGGGCCTCGAAGGCGTGCGGATGCCGTGCTCCGAGCGCGGTGGTCAGCTCGGTCGCGAGTACGTCCAGGAGCCGCGCCCCCTGAGCCTCTTCGCCCGAACTCACCAGCCAGTTCGCGTGGTCGAGTCGGGCACGGACGGTGTCCGGGTGGTCGTCCCCGAGGACCCGCCGCATCTCGGGCAGCAGGTCCTCGAGGTCGGTGATCGCCCAGGCGACCTCTCCGACGGTTCCCATCCAGTGCGCGTGGTCCAGACGGATCGCCAGTGTGCGCGGATGGTGCTCTCCCGCGCTGCGGCGGCTGGCGTCCAGTAACGAGCGCAGCAGGTACACGGCGGACAGGGGGTCACCCGCCTTGCCCAGCCAGTGGGCCGCACGCGCGGAGACGGCGAGGGTCTGCGGCGCGTCCTCCCCGAGTGCGGAGGCGCTGTGGGCGGCCAGTTCGCGCAGCGCCCTCGCGGCCGCGTCCGGCCGTCCCGACTCGCCCTTCCAGTGCGCCAGGTTCGCCAGCGACGCGATGGTGTCGTGTCCGCGGGGGCTGGTGTGGGAGAGGCGGTTCGCCACGATGTCGTAGACCTCGGTGGCCGTCGCGAAGTCGCCGGCCTTGCCGAACTGCTCCGCGAGGGCCGCCTGCGCGGACAGCGTGGAGGGGTGGTCCGGTCCGTGGACGCGCAGCATGTCCCTGAGAACGTCTTCCAGGCCCCGGATCGCCGCGAGGTCGTCACCCACGGTGCCGAGGCAGCGGGAGTGTTCCAGACGGATGGTCAGCAGCGTGGGGTGCTGGAAGCCGACGTGGGCGCCCGCTTCCATGGCCAGCTGCTCGAAGTACCGTACGGCGGCCGCGCTCTGGCCGCTGTCGGCGAGGCTGACGCCCGCGCGCAGCAGCGTGGTGGCCGCCCTGCCGGTGGGGTCCGCCCACAGGTGCCGTCCCGCCTTGCGGTGGAGCGCGGCCGTGCAGGCGCGCAGGGCCTGGGCCAGCGCCTGGCTGGTCTCGACGGGGGGCCACGCCTCCTGGATCGCGAACGCGGTGGTGCGCGCGAACAGGGCCAGGCCCGGGCCGAGCGTGTCCTGGGCCGCGTGCTGGACGAGGGCGTGGACGCGCAGCATCCCGAACGGCCGGTCGTCGCCGGCCGGAAGGTGATCGGCGAGGCTGAGCCGGTGGAGGATCCCGAGGACGGCCCTCACGCGCTGGGCGCTGATGTCCGGGGCGGGGACGGGAGGGGGCTCGGGGTCCCTGCGGAACCGTAGGAGGCGCCGTCTGGGAGCCGGTGCGGGCTCCTCCGCGGTTTCCGCCCGGCGGGCTTGTCGCGCGATGAAGGCGCGGGCGGAGGGGCTGGTGAGGATCCTCACGGGTATGCCGTGGGGGTCGAGCCAGGACGCCAGCTGGAGTACGGACGTGGCCTGCCCGAGCGAGTAGTGGTCCGCGCGTTCGAGGCTCAGGGCGAGGACGGCCGCGAGCGTCGCCGTCTGGTCGTCGGGCAGGGAGTTCGGCGCGAGTTCGGTGAGCGGCAGCCTGGAGCGGACCATCTCGCGGTAGTGACCGCTCGTCATGCCGGACTCGGCCGAGTCGATGATGAACGACGCGGCCTGGGCGAGGGCCAGCGGCAGTCGGCCGAGTTCCTCCCCGAGCGCCGCCAGGTCGTCGTCGCCCTCGCCCGGGCACCACCGGTCGAGGCGGCGGCGGAGGTAGGCCAGCGCTTCGGCCGGGGTGAAGAGTCCGACCTCGACCTGGGTCCTGCCGTCGGCGAACCAGAGCGGATCGCGTCGGCGGGTCGTCACGACGACCTGCCCCGAGGCCCGTCTCGGCGGCCACAGCCGGGCCAGGTCGCCGGCGTCCTGGACGTCGTCGAGGACGACCAGCCACCGCTTCGACGTGGTGCTCAGCCAGGCCAGGAACAGCTCCGGGGCCGTGTCGAAGGCGGCCGGGTCGCCGTCGGCCACCTGCGCGGCCGCCTGGGTGTAGGCCTGCCGCACCGCCTGGCGGCTGCTCGCGGTGACCCACAGCAGCAGGTCCAGCGAGCCGTCGTCGAGCAGGGTGTGCGCGTGGTGGGCGGCCAGCTGGGTCTTGCCCACCCCGCCCATGCCCGCGAGGACCTGGCACAGGACCACGGGCTCGCCGGTGCCCGCCGCGTCCGCGACCGTCCGTGTCAGGCCCCGGTTCTGGAACGCGTCCGCGATGGCGGGCATGACGCCGACCTGGAGGGGCCAGGACCGCTCCGCCGTCGTCAGCGTGACCTGGCCGCCCTGCAGCACGGTGCCGGTGAACGTGCCACCGTTGATCACGTTGGTCACCGGACCGTCGATGCCCGCCACAAGCCCTCCCGAAGCTCCCCAGGGACCGACCATCATGCCGGGTCCCAGGGGCTCACCGCGCCGCTCCGCGGAGGGCGCCGGGAGCGGTCGACGGGGCGGCAGAGCCGGGTGGTCCGGGCGTTCTCGAGGCTGCCGCCGGAGCCGGTGTCCGAGGCGGCGCCGGTGATCCGCGCAGGCCGGAGCACCCTTGACGAAAGGTTGACCTGCTCACGGCAGAAGATTGACGATCACCGCCTCTATGGTCGGCCCATGCCCTCACAGCCCATCAGGCCCACCACCCTGCCGGTCCTGCCCTACCGCAAACCCACTCGGGGCCGGGACTACTGGGTCCTGGACGACGTGCTGCCCGACCCGGACGCCGTCCGGGAGCGTTGCCTGGCCCGCGGGGACTGGACCGAGGGCTACCCGTACCGCCCCGAGACCTGGCCCGGACTGCGCACCATGCCCGGGCTGGAGCCCTCGGAACTGGCCCGGGTCGAGGCGCTGGTCCGCAAGGCCACCGGCGCCTCCCGGCTCTGGGTGCAGAGCACCCCCGGCGGCGGGACGCTCAACCACAACTGCGTCCAGGTCGTCGGCGCCGGGGAGTCCGAGTCCCGTCCGCACACCGACTCCCGCGCGCTCTGCCGCTACGCCGCCGTCCTCTACCTCAGCCCCGGCGCTCCGAAGGACACCGGCACCGGCTTCTACCGCCAGCAGTTCCCCGGCGGCCGCCTCGGCGGCAACCTGGTCAACGCCCCGCACAACAACCTGGTCGAGGCTCTCGGCACCCGCCACGTGCCGGCCGACCACTTCACCGAGGACGTCCGCGTCCCCAACCGCTACAACCAGCTGCTCCTCTACCACGCCAACCTGATCCACAGCGCCACCGGCTACCACGGCACCGACCTGGCCGAGCGGCGGATGACCGCGGTCTTCTTCTGGATGGCCTGATCCCTCGTCCCGCACCGGCCGTACGTCACCCGGCCCCGACGTGCGCCAGACTCGCCCTGGTCAGCGCGGCCGCCAACCGGGCCAGGTCCACCGGCCGGACCAGCCCCGCCAGCCCGTCCGGTTCACCCGGCAGCCCGAGCGTCCGGGCCTCCTCCAGCACCCGCTCGTCGAAGTACGGCCGCAGGGAGGGCCAGACCGCCTGCGCCTCGCGACGGAAGATCCCGGCGCCGACCGGCCCGATCCGGGGGAACTCCCGGAGCAGTCCGCCGATCCGCTCCGACTCGCCCCCGGCCTCCTCCCGCAGCCGCCGCAGGTCGCCGTGCCAGCGGTCGAGCAGCAGCTCGGCGCCCTGCCCGAGTGCGGTGGCGGTGCTCTCGTCGTAGCGCACGTAGTGGGCCCGGCCCAGGGCGGCGATGAGCGTCCCCCGGCGGGCGTCGGCCATCGCGCGCGGGGTCCGCAGCCCGGCGGCCGACAGCTCCCGGGCAGCCGCCGTGGCGGTGCCGGCGCCGATCCGCGCCGAGCAGAGCACGGTCAGGACCAGCAGCCGGTAGAGCGGCGAGGGCGTGTCCCGCAGCGTGATCCCGGCCTCCTCCGCGTAGGTTCGGCCGAACCGTTCCAGCAGTTCGGCGACGGTCGGTTCCACGGCCACCACCTCCTTCCCTCCGTCCCTCCACGCTTGCCCGGATTCGGGCGCCTCGCACCCGGGGAGGCTCGCCGCATGAGCCGTGACGCCGTGCCCGCGACCGAGACCATCCGCCCGGACTGGGCGGCGATCGACCAGTTGTCCACGATCGAGCTGCTGCGGCTGATGAACGCCGAGGACCGCACGGTGCCCGTCGCCGTCGCCGGGGAGCTGGAGCGGATCGCCGCCGTGGTCGACGCCGTGGCCGCCCGGATGGCGCGTGGCGGTCGACTGGTCTACGCCGGTGCGGGGACGGCCGGGCGGCTCGGCGTGCTGGACGCGGTGGAGTGCCCGCCGACCTTCGGCACCGATCCCGCGCTGGTCGTCGGCCTGATCGCGGGCGGGCCCCCGGCCGTCACGGCGGCCGCCGAGGGCGCCGAGGACCGGACCGACCTCGCCGAGGCCGACCTGGCCGCCCTCGGCCTCACCCCCGCCGACACCCTCGTGGGCGTCTCCGCCTCCGGCCGTACGCCCTACCCACTGGCCGCCGTCCGCGCCGCGCGGGCGGCCGGGGCGCTGACCGTCGGGCTGGCGTGCAACCGGGGCTCGGCGCTCGCCGCCGCGGCCGAGCTGGGCATCGAGGTGGAGGTCGGCCCCGAGGTGCTGGCCGGCTCGACCCGGCTCAAGGCCGGTACGGCCCAGAAGCTGGTGCTCAACCTGCTGTCCACGGCCGTGATGGTCCGACTCGGCCGGACGTACGGAAATCTGATGGTCGACCTCCGCGCCACCAACGACAAGCTGCGCGACCGCGCCCGACGGATCGTCGCCGAGGCGACCGGCGCCGACGGAGCAGCGGTCGACCACGCCCTGGCCGCGACCGGCGGCCGGGCCAAGGACGCGATCCTGTCCCTGCTCGCGGACGTGGACGCCCCCACCGCCGCCCGGCTGCTCACGGCCTCGGACGGACGGCTGCGCGAAGCCCTCCGCCTCGCCCGGCCGTAGGGAACGCGCCGCGGGCCCGTCAGCAGGACCCCCCGGCTCACCCCAGCCGCACGTCCGCCGCCGCGACGACCTCGCCCAGGCGCGGGAAGTCCAGGTCCACCGACGCCCGGTGCTCCTCCGCCGTGAGCGCGGTCATCGCGTCCTCGACGAACACCAGTCGGTACCCGTGGTCGGCGGCGGCCCGGGCGCTCGACTCCACGCCGAGGTTGGTGGCGATCCCGGCGAACACCAGGGTCTCCACGCCCCGCGCCCGCAGCAGTTCGTCCAGGCCGGTGCCCTGGAAGGCGCCGATGGTGCGCTTCACCACGACCTCGTCGGCCACCGCCTCGACCTCCGTGAGGAGCCCGCTCCCGGGCGGCTGCTCGGCGACGTTCGGCCGCTCGACCCGGACCGCCACCACGGGCGCGCCCGCCGCCCGGAACTCCCGGGCCAGCGACAGCGAGGCCTCCACCACCTCCGAACCCGTGTGCGGCGCGAGCGGGTTGGCGACGATCCGGTCCATCAGGTCGATCAGGACCAGGGCCGTTCCGCGGGGTTCGAGAGTGGTCATGGGCGTCACGCTAGCCCATCGGCGGGGCGGCCTCCTGAAGTCCGGTCCGAGGCCGGAGCGCCCTCCGCCGACTCCCTCCCGCCCGTGCCCGTGCCCGAGCCCTCGCCCGCCTCCCGCTCGATCTCCGTGCGGAACCCCTCGATCAGCACCCGCAGCCCGTACTCGAAGTCGGCGTCGTGGTCGGTCATCCGCAGCACGTCCACCGCCTCGCGCAGCAGCGGCAGTTCGCTCAGCGCCTCGTCCGGGAACGGCGGCCGCTCGCGGTCGGCGGCGTCCTGCCGCCAGGCCTGCTCCTCGGTGACCCAGCCCATGATGTACCGGTCGACGGTCAGCAGCAGCCGCAGCGCCGTGCGCGGGCGCAGCCCGGCCCCGCTCAGGGCACTCAACTGGGCTTCGACCGCCGGGAGTTCGTCCTCGGTGGGCAGGGTGCCGGCGTGCACCCGGGCTCCGTCGCGGTAGGCGAGCAGGGCGTTCCGCTTGGCGCGGGCGTCGGCGGCGATCCACTCGGGCCAGTGCGCCGGGTCCGGCTCGCGGTCGGGCGGGAGGGCCTCGGCCAGCATCGCCTCGGCCATCAGGTCGAGCAGTTCCCGCTTGTTCTTGAAGTGCCAGTACAACGCCGGTGACTGGACGCCGAGTTCACGGGCGAGCCGGCGGGTGGTCAGCCCGTCGATGCCCTCCTCGTCGAGCAGGCGCAGGGCCGTGCGCACCACCTCGTCGCGCTGCAGTGCCATCCGATCGGCCTCCTGGGTCATCCGCTTGCGAAGCCACCTTATCGCCGATAAGTTCCCGAGCTGGAATTTATCAGCGATAAGGGCGGCCGTCGCGACGCCGACGCCCCCGAAGGGATCCCACCCCCTCATGACCTTTGAATCGAACACACCATCGGGACCACCCCGCCGCTGGTCCCGGCTCCTGCCCAACACCGCCCCCTGGCGGTCCTCCCGGGACTTCCGGCTGACCTGGACCTCCGGCACGGTCACCCTGCTCGGCTCGATCTTCACCATGACCGCGATCCCGCTCCAGATCGCCGACCTCACCGGCTCCCCGCTCGCCGTGGGCGCGGTCGGCGCGGTCGAACTCGTGCCCACCGTGCTGTTCAGCCTCTACGGCGGCGTCCTCGCCGACCGTGCCGACCGCCGCACCGTCGCCCTGGTCACCGAGGTCGCCCTGGCCGCGCTCAGCGGCCTCCTGGCGGTCAACGCGCTGCTCGGCACCCCCGCCCTGTGGCCGCTCTACGTCGCCGCCGGGCTGGCGGCCGCGCTCCAGGGCATCCAGCAGCCCTCGGTCGAGGCGATGATCCCCCGACTGGTGCCCCGGGAGCAGCTGGTGGCGGCGGGTGCGCTGCTCTCGCTGCGCTGGAGCATCGGCGGCGTGGCCGCCCCGGCGGCGGCCGGCCTGCTGATCGCGACCGCCGGCGTTCCGGCCGCCTACCTGGTCGACCTCGGCACCTTCCTGCTCTCGATCGCCCTCCTGGCCCGGGTCCGCCCGGTCCCCTCGGAGCGGGACGCCGAGGGCCCGCGGCTCACCGAGTTCCTCGACGGCGCCCGGTACGCGGCCCGGCGGCCGGACCTGGTCGGGACCTACCTGGCCGACCTCGCGGCCACCGTCTTCGCCCTGCCCACCGCGCTCTTCCCGTTCCTGGCCGCGGACCTGGACGCCGTCTGGGCGCTCGGCCTGCTCTACTCGGCCGGTGCGGTCGGCAGCCTGGTCGCCGCCGCGACCGGCGGATGGACGGAGCGGGTGCACCGGCACGGCCGGCTGGTCCTGCTCTCCGCCGCCCTGGTCGGCGCGGCGACGGCGGCCGCCGCGTTCGCCCCGGGCCTGTGGGCCGTCCTGTTCTGCCTGACCGTCGCGGGCGGCGCCCACTGGATCGGCGACACCTTCCGCAGCGCCATCTGGAACCGGTCCATTCCGGATGAACTCCGCGGCCGCGCAGCCGGGTTGGAGCTGCTGATCGGCTCCGCCGGGCCCGCCCTGGGCGACCTGCGGGCGGGCGGGCTCGCCGCCCGGCAGGGCATCAGGGCCGCCCTGCGCACCGGCGGCCTGCTCTGCCTCGGCAGCTCGGCCGCACTCTCCGCCGCGCTCCCCGCGCTGTGGCGCTACGACCAGCGGGCGCACCGCGCCGAGCCGGCCCCGGCGGAGCCCACCCCGTGACGCGCGCCGGGCGTCGGCCCCGGGACCGCCGCTCAGTCCGGGACGAGCGCCGTCGCGTGCCGGTCGATCAGCTCGCACAGCTCCCGGACGTCCGCGATCCCGCGCTTGGGCAGCAGGGTCAGGACCCGCGTCTCCTCGTCACCGCCCATCAGCAGGAACAGCCCGGGCGTCTCCAGGAAGTACCGCTGCTCCGCCCAGGCGAGCTGGGTCACCGACTCCTCGCTGCTCACGACCACGCCCTGCCCGTCCAACAGGACCCGGAACTCGCCCTTGTCCGCGGCCATCCGCGTGACCCGTCGCACCCGCCGCCGAGGCATGGTGAACATCAGCAGCGCCAACGCCGCGAGCAGCACGGCCGGCAGCAGCGCCACCCCGCCGACGAGTGCGAGCAGCCCCGCCGACACCGTCGCGCCGGAGGCCACCACATACATGTTGCGCCTCCCCCGTCGCCCCTCCGCCGTGTGCCGGGTCCACGCCGCACGGGCCTCCCGGAAGTCGGCGGCCGTCGGGGTGTAGCGGACCTCCACCGACCCCACCGCCTGCCCACCCGAGCCCTCTCCCGCGCCCATGCCCGCACCCTCCGACTCCCGTACGCACGTCTTCTGACGCCTACCCGGCCGGATCGTAGCAAAGGCCGTACGTACCCGACCCGATCACCCCCGTAGCCTCCGCCGCGACCTCACCGGTCCCCGCACCCACCCCTCGGCCCCCGCCCCGACCGACCCGGGCAACCCGGGCAACGCGGGCAACGCGGGCAACGCGGTCGACGCGGGCAACGCGGGCAACGCTCCCGGCCTCACACCGTCAGCGCCCGCGCCGAGGCCCGGATCGGCGCGGGCAGCTCCGTCCACCCCCGCAGGTACCGGTCCACCGCCGCGGCCGCCGCCCGGCCCTCGGCGATCGCCCAGACGATCAGCGACTGCCCGCGCCCGGCGTCCCCCGCGACGAACACGCCCTCCGTCGCCGTGGCGAAGCCGTCGTCCCTGGCCAGGGTGGACTCCGGCCCGGTGGCGAGGCCGAGTTGGGCGAACAGCCCCCGGTCCGGCTCCGGCCCGGTGAAGCCGAGGGCGAGCAGCGCGAGCTGCGCCGGCAGGGTCCGCTCGGTGCCCGCCCGCGGACGGCGGTCGGCGGGTTCGGCCTCGGCGAGGCGGACGGCGGCGAGCCGGCCGTCCGGGCCTGCCTCGAAGCCGACCGTGGTCGCCGCGAACTCCCGGGGCCCGGCGGCCGCCGCGCCGGACTCCTCGTGCGAGGTGGTCTCCCGGTACACCTTGGGGTGCACCGGCCAGGGTTGCCCGGCGGCCCGGCCCCGCGGCGGGCACGGGTTGATGTCCAGCTGGGTGACCGAGGCGGCCCGTTGGCGCAGCGCCGTCCCCAGGCAGTCCGCCGCCGTGTCCCCGCCGCCGACGATCACCACGTGCCGCCCCTCGGCGGACACCGGTGAGACCGGGCAGTCGCCCTCGTCCACCCGGTTCGCCCAGGTCAGATACTCGATGGCCTGGTGCACCCCGGGCACGTCCCGCCCCGGCACCGGCAGCTCCCGGCAGGCGGTCGCGCCCACCGCGACCACCACCGCGTCGTACCCGGCCCGCAGTTCCTCGCCCGGGACGTCCCGGCCGACCCGCACCCCGGTGCGGAACTCGGTTCCCTCGGAGCGCAGTTGCTCCAGCCGACGCTCCAGCCGGTGCTTCTCCAGGCGGAACGCCGGGATGCCGTACCGCAGCAGCCCACCCGCGCGGTCGGCGCGCTCGTACACCGTGACGGCGTGCCCGGCCCTGGTCAGCTGCTGGGCGGCGGCCAGTCCGGCCGGGCCGGAGCCGATCACCGCCACCCGCCGTCCACCGGCCCGCTCCGAGCACCCGGGGGGCCAGGGTTCGTCCCAGCCCTCCTCCCAGGCCCGGTCGGCGATCGCCAGCTCCACGTTCTTGATCGCCACCGCCGCACCGTCGATCGCCAGCACGCAGGCGCTCTCGCAGGGCGCCGGGCAGAGCCGCCCGGTGAACTCCGGGAAGTTGTTGGTCGCGAGCAGGCGCGCCGCGGCCGCCCGCCAGTCGGCTCCCGCCCCGGGCTCCCCGCCCGCACCCGGCCCCGCATCCGAAGCATCCGAAGTGCCCGACCTGCCCGAAGCACCCGACGCACCCGGCGTGCCCGAGTCCGCCACCAGCCGGTTCCAGTCCGGCACCAGGTTCCCCAGCGGACAGGCGCTGTGGCAGAACGGCAGCCCGCAGTCCATGCACCGCCCCGCCTGCACGCCCACCAGCGGCAGCAGCGCCCGCGGGCGGTACACCTCCCGCCAGTCCCCCAGGCGCTCCCGCGCGTCCCGCCGCTCCCGCTCCACGCGCGGGGTGGTGAAGAAGGCCATCCGGTCTGCCATCGCGGCCTCCGGCAGGGCGTGCCGACACGGACCAGGCGGCCCACCCGGCGGCGCGCCACCGTACGGCCACCGTACGCCCGCGAAGCACCGCGCAACAGCCCCGGCCGTCGCGGACGGTCCCGGAGCCGGGTCGACAGACCCCTGCCCCACCCTGGGCCGCCGTGAGCACGTCAGGGACAATCTCCGCCATGACCCCTACCGTGCTGATCGCCGAGGACGACCGGGCCATCCGCGACTCGCTCTCCCGCGCCCTGATGCTGCAGGGCTACCGGGTGCGGGTCGCCGCCGACGGCACCCAGACCCTGGCCGTCCTGGCGGAACAGCGTCCGGACGTCCTGGTGCTCGACGTGATGATGCCGGAGCCGGACGGCCTGGAGGTCTGCCGCCGGCTGCGCACGGCCGGCGACCGCACCCCGGTGCTGATGCTCACCGCCCGGGTCGAGGTGCCGGACCGGATCGCCGGCCTCGACGCCGGCGCGGACGACTACCTGGTCAAGCCCTTCGACGTGGACGAGCTGTTCGCCCGCCTGCGCGCCCTGCTGCGCCGCAACCCGCCGGAGTCCGCCGTCGAGGTGCTGACCGTCGCCGATCTGCGGATCGAGCCGCCCGCCCGACGGGCCTGGCGCGCCGCCCGGGAACTCGAGCTGTCCCGCACCGAGTTCGACCTGCTCGAGCTCCTCGCCCGGCACGCCGGCACCGTCCTCGACCAGACCACCCTGTACGAGCGGATCTGGGGCTACGACTTCGGTCCCGGCTCGAAGAACCTCGCCGTCTTCATCGGCTACCTGCGCCGCAAGCTCGACCGCCCCGGCCTGGCGCCGCTGATCCACACCGTCCGCGGCGTCGGCTACACGCTCCGCGAGCCGTGACCGGCCCGGCCCGCCGCAGCCCCGGCACCCCCCGTCCACAGCACCCGCGACGCCCGCGGAACGCGCAGTGCGCGCCGGGCCCGCACCGCACGCCGGGCAGACCCCGCCTGCCCCGCCCGGGGCTGCGCACCACCCTCGCCCTGGCCTTCGCCGCCATCGCCGCCCTGGTCGCGGTGCTGATCGGCGCGCTCGGCTACCACGCCGCCGCCGTGCTGATCCGCAACGACGAGACCGCCGACTTCGGCGCCGCCGTCGACTCCGTCGGCCGCCAGGTGCAGCGGGAGGTCCTCTTCCCGGGCGACTTCGCCGGCCCGGACGGCCTGAGCGCCGACCTGGTCCGCCCGATCCGGGTCACCACCCAGTCGCTCGACCCCGACGGCGCGGTGCTGCCCGGCACCGCGAGGCTCGACCTGCCGCCGAGCCCGGCCGACCAGAGCCTCGCCCACGCCGATCAGCCGGGCCGCACCTCGATCGGGCTGCGCCACCGGCGCGGGGAGGGCTACCGGGTCGGCGTGGTCTCGCTCGGCGGCCGGCGCGGAGCCGTCCAGATCATCCAACAGGTCGGTCCCACCGAGCAGTTGCTGACCACCCTGCGGACCCGCACGGTGGTCCTGGTCGCGGTCGTCGCGGTGCTCGCCGGCGGGGCCGGCTGGCTGCTCGCCCGGCGGATCACCGGCCGGCTGGTCCGGCTCACCGCCGCGGCCGAACTGGTCGCCTCCAGCGGGCGGTTGGACGTCCTCGTGCCGGCCGCCGGGAGGGACGAGGTGGGCCGGCTCGGCCGGGCCTTCGACCGGATGCTGGTCCGGCTCGCCACCGCCAAGGAGGACCAGCGCCGGCTGGTCCAGGACGCCGGGCACGAGCTGCGCACCCCGCTGACCAGTCTGCGCACCAACCTCTCGGTGCTGCCCAGCCTGGAGCGGTTGCCGCCCGGGGAGCGCGCCGCGCTGATGACCGATCTGGTCGAGGAGGCCCGGGAGTTGACCCAGCTGGTGGAGGAGCTGGTGGCCCTGGCGGCGGACCGCCGGGCGGACGGGCGGCCGGTCGAGGTGGCGCTCGCGGACGTGGTCCGGGAGGCCGCCGCCCAGGCCCGGCGGCGCAGCGCCCGGACGATCGTGGTGGACGCGGACGCGACCGTCGTCATCGCCCGCCCGGACGCCCTCGCCCGCGCGGTGGGCAACCTGCTGGACAACGCCGCCAAGTTCGACCCGGCCGGGACCGGTCCGATCGAGGTCGTGGTACGCGGCCCGCGGGTGGAGGTGCGCGACCGCGGCCCGGGCATCGACGCGGCCGACCTCGACCGGGTCTTCGACCGCTTCTACCGGGCCACCGCCGCCCGCAGCCTTCCCGGCTCCGGGCTGGGCCTGGCCATCGTGCACGAGGTGGCGCGCTCGCACGGCGGGACGGCCTTCGCGGCCAACCGGGAGGGCGGTGGCGCCGTGATCGGCTTCACCCTCGGCGGCTGACGGCGCGGACGGGCCCGCTGCGCCGCCGCACCGGGCCCGCCGTGCGGGACCACCCGTGGAGCCCCGGCCGGACGGCCCCCGTCAGCCGGCGCCGAGCAGTCCCCGTCCGAGCCAGTCGGCGCCGTCCTTCACGCCCGGCAGGACGAAGAAGTACCCGCCGCCGGTCGGCGAGATGTAGTCCACCAGCGGCTCGCCGATCAGCCGGGTCTGGGTCGCCTCGAACTGCCGCACCACGTCCTGCTGGTAGCAGCAGAACACCAGGCCCATGTCCAGGTTCCCGACCCGGTCGATGCCCCGGTCGTAGTTGAAGCCCCGGCGCAGGACGCGCGAGCCGTCGGTGTCGGCGGTGCGCGGGTTGGCCAGCCGGATGTGCGCGTCGAGCGGGATCGCCTTGCCGTCCGGGTCCTTGGCGTAGTCCGGCGCGTCGGTCTCCCGGGCGCCGTCCAGCGGCGCGCCGGTGTCGCGCCGGCGGCCGAACATCTTCTCCTGCTCGGCGAGGGTGACGCGGTCCCAGAACTCGATCAGCATCCGGATGATCCGGATCACCTGGTAGCTGCCGCCGGTCGCCCAGGCGGGCTCGCCCGTTCCCTCGGTGACCCAGACCAGCCGGTCCATCTCGCGCGCGGAGCCGGTGTCCGGGTTGACGATGCCGTCCTTGAAGCCGAGCAGGTTGCGCTGCGCGCCGTCCGGTCGGGACGGGTTCTGGAAGCCGTCGATCCGCCAGAGGATCCGCATCGCTCCCCGGGTGTGCCGGGTGATGTCGCGCAGCGCGTGCAGCACGGTGTCCTGGCGGTCGGCACAGATCTGCAGCGAGAGGTCGCCGTGCAGTTCGGCGGCCTGGAGGTTGTCGTTCGGGAAGGTCCTCATCGGCGCGAGGCGGACCGGCTTGGCCCTGGCCAGCCCGTAGCGGTCGTCGAAGAGCGAGGCTCCGACGCCGACCGTGACGGTCAGGTGGTCGGCGGGGACGGTCGGGCCGAGGGTGCCGCTGTCCGAGGGCGGCGCGCCGACGCCGAGGTCCGGCGGCGTTCCGCCGGCCGTCAGGAACCGGATCCGCTCGGTCAGGGTCCGGAACAGCGTTTCGAGGCCCTGGCGGTCCTGGGCGATCACCTGGCAGGAGACGAAGGCCGCGAAGCCGGGCGCCGGGGTGGTGACGCCGGCCTGGTGGGCGCCGTGGAACGGCACCGCCCCGCCCTTGTCCCGCGCGGCGGCCCCGGCGGCGGCCCGGCC
>NZ_JBEZUT010000216.1:0-14783 GCF_040636595.1 Kitasatospora sp. NPDC036755 | reverse complement strand
CGAGGCGGGGGTCGGCGAGCAGCGCGGCGCCCATGGCCGGATCCCCCGTCACCCACGGGCCGGTGGCGGAGCGCCACAGCGGTCCGACGGCGCGGACGCGCTCGCGCAGCGGCCCCGGGTCCTCGTCCACGTCGCAGAGCAGCGCCGCGTACGGGTCGCCCTTCATCCGGTGCAGCCAGAGCAGTCCGTGCTCGTGCTGGAGCCGCTCCCCGAGCCGGGCCGGCGCCGCGGTCACGAGGCGCCCCCGGGACCGACTGCGATCAGCGGGAAGAGCTCGCCGTCGACCGGAGCGCCCGGCTCCAGGTGGGCCACCGGGTGGTCCTGCACCCCGGGGCGGTAGGTGGCGTCGGAGTCCATGTAGACGGCGGCGAAGGCGAGCCGGCGCTCGCCGTCGGTGTTGGCGGCGGCCATGTGCACGGTGCGGAAGTCGTGGAAGACCACGTCGCCGGCGCGCATCGGAACGGCCACCCGGGGGCTGAACGGGAACTCGGGCCAGATCTCCTCCATCGGCCGGTAGTCCTGGAACCCGGCCAGGTGGACCTGGCGGTGCTCCGCCGGGCGCCGGTGCGAGCCGGGCACGTAGACCAGGCAGCCACGGTCAGCGGGCACGTCCAGCAGCGGGATCCAGGCGGTCAGCGTCCGGGTGAGGCCCGCGAGCGGCAGGCCCGGCTCGTCGTCGTGGACCACGGTGGGCAGGTGGACCCGGGGCTCCTTCTTCAGCACGTCGGTGCCGTAGAGGCGCAGCGGCCCGCCGGCCAGGGACTCGGCGAGCCCGGTGACCGCGGGGTGCAGGGCGAGTCGGCGCAGGTCCGGGTGCTTGCGCCAGGCCGCCTCCACGTAGTGGACCTGGGCCTGCTCCTCGGAGGCGCCCCAGGTCTGCGGGCCCTCCTCGGCGAGGAGTCGGTCGGCGGCGGCCCGGAACACGGCCACCTCGTCGGCGGGGAGCACGGACGTGAAGTGGACGAAGCCCTGCTCCCGGTAGCGGCGCAGGGCCTCCTCGGTGGGCCGCCCGGCCTTCGTCAGATCGGTGGTTGTCTGCATCTGTTCGGCTTCCTGGATCGGGTGGGCGGGGGCGGGGAGGGCGGGCCGGGCGTTCAGCCGAGCGACTCGGCGAGCCGGGCCACCGTCTCGGCGGGGGTGGGCATGGCGAGCAGTTCGGCCCGGACCTGCCGGGCGTTCTCGCGCAGGCGGTCGTCCCGGAGCAGGGCCCGGCACTCGGCCGCGCCGAGGGTGGTGGCCTCGGCCACGAGCCCGATGCCCCGGGCCGGCAGCAGGTCGGCGCCGGTCTGCTGGTACGAACCGCGGGGGATCACGCACTGCGGGATCCCGGCGGCGGCCGCCGTCAGCAGGGTCCCGCTGCCCCCGTGGTGGACGATCGCGGCACAGGTGTCCAGGAGCTGGTCGAGCGGGGCCCACTCGACCAGCCTGACGTTGGGCGGGACATCGCTCAGGAGCGCCGGGTCGCCGCCCCCGAGCGTGACCACGAACTCGGCGTCCACGCCCCGGGCGGCCTTCAGGAGCGGCTCCAGGATGGCGATGCCGCCCCACTGAGCCTCGATGGTGCCGAGGGTGACGGCGATCCGGGGCGCCCGCGGGCGTTCCCTCAACCAGCCGGGCAGCACGGACCCGCCGTTGTAGGGCACGTGGCGCAGCAGCCCGGCCCCGGGGGTGCGGCGGTCTTCGGGGAGGAGCGCGGTGAGGCTCGGGGGGAGGGTGGTGAGCGCGACCGTGGCCGCGGGTTCACCGGTGACGCCGTGACGCTCCCAGTGCGGTGCCGTCCCGGCGCGGAGCAGGGTGCGCAGACTGGCGCCGCTGTCGTACGAACCGAGCCGGGGCTCGACCAGCGGCACGCCCAGCGCGGCGGCGACGAGCCGGCCGGCCGCCTGCAGGGGTGGCGCGACCATCAGGTCGGGTGACCAGTCGCAGGCCGCCGCGAGGACACCGTCCACCATGACCCCGGAGACCCGGGCGAAGAGCGTGGCGAGTTCGGCGTCGTCGGGGTCCTCCGCGAACATGGGGTGGTCCGTGGGAACGCCGTCCCCGCTCTCCTGGGGCAGGTAGACCGGCAGGTAGTCCAGGTCCGGGGTGACGTCCACGACGTCGAACCCGGCCTCGGCCGCGGCGAGGCCGAGCCCTCCGGTGGCGTAGCGGACCCGGTGGCCCGCGGCGCGGAAGGCCTGGGCGAGGGGGATGGTCGGGAAGAGGTGGCCGAGGCCCGGGGAGGTCACGAACAGGACGCGCATGCTGCTCCCAGGTTGGGTGTCGGGTCGGTCGTCGTCGGGCGCGGCGCGGGTGTCACGGGACCACCGGGGCGGTCCCGAGGAAGAGACCGCGGCCGGCGTGCGGACCGGGGACGTACGTGACGTCGAGGCCGGCCGCGCGGAACGCGGCCTCGTAGGTGGCGCGGGGGAACAGCGAGATGCGGTGGGTCTCGGTGAAGTGCCGGACGCCGGTGCGGGCGTCGGCCACCACGTAGTGCACGTCCATCCGGCAGGCGTCGCCCGCCCGTACGGAGTGCGAGACCCTGGCGATGGTGCGCCCCGCCACGGTGGCGACATCCCCGGAGACGTATCCGTCGAGGTAGGTCTCGGGGAACCACCAGGGATCGACGGCCACCACTCCCCCGGACGTCAGGTGCCGGGCGAAGGCGGCCAGGGCGGCGTGGAGTTCGGCCGGGTCGGTGGCGTAGCCGAGCGACCCGAACAGGCAGGTGATCACGTCGAAGCGGGTGTCGAGCCGGAAGTCGCGCAGGTCTCCGGTGTGGACGGGAACGTCGGGCAGCGCCCGGCGCGCGGCACGGACCATCGGTTCGGACAGTTCGAGCCCGGCGACCCGGTCGAAGAGGCCGGCGAAGTGGCGCAGGTGCGCCCCGGTGCCGCAGGCCACGTCGAGCAGGGAGTCGGCGTCCGGCCGCAACGCGCGCACCCGCCGGGTGAGGTCGTGTGCCTCGGCCGCGTAGTCCTTGCCGCGGCTCTCGTGGATGAGGTCGTGGATCTCGGTGAGGTCAGCCCCGTACATGAACGGGATCGTCGGAAGCCGCGCTGGAGAAATCGCCCAGGGCGGATGGAGGCGGTGCGCGGCGGCGGCGGGGCCGGGTCCATCGCGATCCGACCGGTTCACGAGTGCGCGCGGCCACCCTCGGCCGGAACCGGACGAAGCCGGACCGAAGGGAGGACCGACGTGGACATCGGGGAGATCACGGCGGAGCTGGAGCGGTATCTGGGGCCGGACGCCGAGGATCTGAGCCTGCCGCCGGCGGCGTTCACGTCGCCCGAGTTGTGGGAGGTGGAGCGGCAGCTGGTGTTCGGTCGCTCCTGGGTGCTGGTCGCGCACGTGGACGAGCTGACGGAGACCGGGTCCTACGTGTCCCTGTCGGTGGCGGGCGAGCCGGTGGTCGTGGTGCGCGGCGAGGACGGCTCGCTGTACGGGCTCTCGCCGGTGTGCCGGCACCGGCTGATGCCGGTGGTGGAGGAGGGCGCGGGGCGGACCGACGTCTTCACGTGCCCCTATCACCTGTGGCGCTACGCTCTGGACGGCCGCCTGGTCGGTGCCACCCACATGAAGCGCAATCCGGCCTTCGACCCGTCCACGTGTCGGCTGCCCGCCTTCGCGGTGGAGGAGTGGCAGGGGTTCGTCTTCGTCAACCTGGACGCCTCGGCCGAGCCGCTGGGGCCCCATCTGCGGCGGATCGGCGAGGACCTGGTCAACTACCGGCTGCCGGAGCTGACCCAGGTGGCCGGCTGGACGGAGGAATGGCACTGCAACTGGAAGATCGCCGTCGAGAACGCGCACGAGAACTACCACGTCATGGGCTTCCACCCGGAGACCCTGCAACCGACCACGCCCGGGGGCGCGCGGACGACGGTCCGCGCGGACTCGCCGTGGGCCGACAGCATGCGGGTGCGCTACGCGGAGCCGCTGGAGCCGGTGGTCCTCGACCTCACCGAGGAGGAACGCGCGCACCTGTACGGCTTCTTCGTCTTCCCGTCGGGCAGCCTGGCCGCCTCCGGCGACATGGTGATCTGGCTCAGCCTCCTTCCGACGTCCATCGACCGCACCCTGGTGCGGGGCGGGGTGCTGATGCCCCCCGCCCTGCTCGACGGCCAGGACCGCGAGGCCGTGCGGAAGGAAGCGGAGGCGTACGCCGCCCGGATCAACGGCGAGGACCGACACGGCCTGGAGGCGGTCCAACGAGGCGCCGCCTCGCGCTTCGCCGAGCGCGGCCACCTCTCCCCCAAGGAGCCCGGTGTCCTGCTCTTCTATCGCAGCCTGGCCCGCGCCCTGCTGCGTGACGACGCCGACTGGCCCGGCGAGCTCGGCCCGCCCCCGGAGAGCGCGGCCCCGTCGGACCCCTCACCTACGGCTTCACGTCGAGACGAACGAGCGCGCCGATCTCGACGAGTTGGTCCGGCAGCGCCAAGTCGGATACGCCCATGATCGTGCTGGTGGGCCGGTGCTCCCCGAAGTACTCGGCGTGGAGGCGTGCTGCCGTGTCGAAGTTCTCGCGCAGGTTCCTCACCAGAACCGTGGTCTCCACTACCTGGCCTCGCTCGGCCCCGAACTGCCTCAGTACCAGGTCCAGATTCTCCAGCGTGGTACGGACCTGCAGTTCGAAGTCGTCGGCACCCACGAAAGTGCCGTGCTGGTCATGAGACAGCTGCCCCGACACATAGACCGTGTCACCGACCTGAGTGGCCTGACTGTATCCGTACAACGATTCCCAGGGCATGCCGAACCCGAATGCCTTCAGCTGAGTACTCATGGCTCACTCCCTTGATGCAGTTTGCGGGCCGCCCGGTGCAGACAGGCCCCTTACGCGAAGAAAGTTATGGGTTCGCGTGAACAACGCTCGTCCGGCAGCGCCGTCGACGTTTCCTTTGCGCGCACACAATTGGGTGAGGCCGGACGGGCTGACGGGGCCGGCCTCGATCTCCGGCGGAAGGGCGAGCGACTCGGCGGCCGGATCAACGATGCGCGGCGCCCAACGCGTCCAGGGTGTCGAGTTCGCGTTCGAACGCGGTGCGGGCGAGCGCCGTGCGGTTGGGGCGGTCGAGCTTGATCAGCAGTGACTCGACGTGGCTGCGCACGGTGCGGACCGCGATGCCGAGGGCCAGCGAGATCCGCTCGTTGGACCACCCCCGGGAGACCAGTCCGACGACGTCGAGTTCGCGGCCGGTGAGCCCGCCGAGCGCGGGGGCCCGGCCGATCCGGACGAGGACGGCGTCCGGCCGGCGCACCGCGCGGACGTGCCACCAGGTGCCGTCGGCGGACCGGTGGTGGAAGCCGACGCGGCCCCCCGCGCCGAGGGCGGCGGCCCGGACGGCGAGGCGCAGCTCCGCGCGGTTGAGCGGCGCCCGGGCGAGGTCTCCGGCCCTGACCTCGACCGCCTCCCCGGTGATCCACAGGACCAGGTCGGCCTGGCCGCCGTCGCCGTCCGCCCCGGGGTCGACGAGTCCCGCGAGGTCGTACGACAGCATCGTCAGCGCCAGGCACGACCCGTCGTCGAGCGGTACGGGACGGCTGGAGCTCATCACGACGTATCCCGGGGCGGGTGCGCGGGCGGTGGGCGGAGCCAGGGGCAGCGTCAGCCCCTCGCGGAAGCCGTTGGGCAGGATCGCGTCCCGGTACGTCCGGGTCTCCCGGACGTCGAACGGCACGTCCATGAAGCGCACGGGGGCACCCCGGCGCAGGGCGAGCTGGTGGACCGGGCAGGTGCGGCCGTACGTCGTGGTCACGTAGGCGAGGGTGTCCGCCGGGTAGTCGAGGTTGACGACGGCCGCGTGCGGGCCGGCACCGGAGGCGATCAGCGCGGCGCAGTCGAAGCCGAGCCCGTCGCGCATGGCACGCAGGGGCGCCTCGGGCGGAAGCTCGCCCCGGCCGGCCGCGCGGACGTCCTCGGCGAGCCGGACCCACCACTGCATGTCGGCGGCCATTCGAGAACCTCCCATATGGGACGAATGGACGAATCATGGGGACGGCCGCCCGGCGGTGTCAAGACCAGGAGCCCTTCTGCGGAACGAGGTCGCGGGAGGATCCGGCTCCCGGTGCGAGCGATCGTGCTCCACGGTGGAGCACTCACCACCCCTTCTCCCCCGCCGGACGCACAGCCGGGGCGTGCGGGGAACGGCCTTTCGGCCGAGGTGCGGGACCTCACAGGCTCGTAGCTTCTGCACACCGAGTCGGCCGACGGGCCTCCTCCTCGTCACGGCAGATGGAGATCCTGATGAACATCGACGAATACGCCGCCCTCGACGCCACCGCCCTCGCCGCGGTCATCGCGTCCGGTGAGGTCACCGCCGACGACGTGGCCGCGCTGGCCACCGAGGCCGTCACCACCGTCGACAAGGAACTGAACGCGGTCGCCGAGGGCCCGTTCGACCGCCCGCTCGACCACGCCGCCGACGGCCGGTTCGCCGGCGTGCCGTTCGCGATCAAGGACCTCGTCCTCCGCGCCGCCGGCGTGCCGACCCGGATGGGGACGCGGCTGCTGGGCAAGGACGGCTACGTGCCGGCCGCCGACACCCACCTGATGGAACGCTTCCGCGCGGCCGGCCTGGCCGCACTCGCCGTGACGACCACCCCGGAGCTGGGTTTCAACGGCAACTCCGAGGCGCTCGCCTACGGCCCGACCCGCAACCCCTGGAACACCGCCCACAGCGCCGGCGGGTCCAGCGGCGGCTCGGCGGCGCTCGTCGCCGCGGGAGCGCTCCCGGTCGCGCACGCCAACGACGGCGGCGGCTCGATCCGGGTGCCCGCCGCCTGCAACGGACTGGTCGGGCTGAAGCCCAGCCGGGGCCGCGTACCCTCCGGTCCGGACCACGGTGACGCGCTCTACGGGATGGGCGTCGAGCTCGCGGTGAGCCGTACCGTCCGGGACACCGCCGCGCTGCTCGACGAGGTGGCCGTGAGCTACCCCGGCGATCCGGTCGTCATCGCGCCGCCCGCGCGCCCGTTCCTCCAGGAGGTGGGTGCCGACACGGGCCGGCTGCGGATCGCCGTGCACACCGAGTCCTGGGCGGGCAGCCCCGTGGACCCGGAGGTCGCCCGGGCCGTCGAGGCCGCCGCCAGGACCCTCGAAGCCGCGGGACACCACGTCGACCGCGCGACCCCCGTCGTCGACTGGGAGCGGCTGCTGACCTCGAACATCGCCCTGTGGTCGGCCTTCCTCGCCGAGGGCGTCGCCGGGATCGAGGCCATGACCGGCACGACGGCGGGGCCGGAGAACCTCGAACTCACCACGCTGGCCTGCGTCGAGTACGGCCGCGGGCTCAGCGCGCTCGAACTCAACGACGCCCTCGCCTCGATGAACGCCGTCTCGCGCGAGCTCGGACGGTTCTTCACCGGGTACGACCTCCTGCTGACGCCCACCATGAACACCCCGGCGCCGCTGCTCGGCCACCTCGACGGCAACGCCGACCTCGGCGCGCTGGAGTGGGCCCGACGGATCTTCGAGGTCTGCTCCTTCACCCCGCTGTTCAACCAGACCGGCACCCCCGCCGTCAGCCTGCCGCTCGCCCAGTCCTCGCAGGGCCTGCCCATCGGCGTCCAGCTCGCCGGTCCCTTCGGCTCGGAGGCGCTGCTGCTGCGGGTCTCCGCCCTGCTGGAAAGCGCGATGCCCTGGGCGGACCGGCGCCCTGCCGTCCACGCCGCCACGCTCATGTCCCGGGACGCGTAGGCCTCACCCCCCGCACGGGCCCGTTCCGCCGGAACCGCGGCGGCGGAACGGGGCCGTCGGCCCACACCCCTGCTCCCCCGGCGGGGCGACGACCAGGATCCGGGCGCCCGGCGGAGGGCCCCGGATCACTCCCGGCGGGCCAGCAGCCGGTAGGCGTTCGACAGGCCGGTACGGCCGGCGGACCGGGCGGCCAGCCGGTCGAGCAGCGCCGCGAGCAGCAGGACGGGCGCACCGGCCAGGAACACCGCGCCGCGCAGCGCCCGCCGCAGCCGTCCCGGCGGGTCGCCCGGCAGCCAGGGCGCGTCCTCGCGCGGCGCGCCCGCGTCCAGCAGCAGCCAGCAGGCGGCCAACAGGTCCACCGGGTCGTGCGGTTCGCCGTGCTGCTCCAGCACGACGGTGAAGCCGAGTTCGCCGAGCCGGCGGCGCAGGTTGGCGGCCGGCATCAGGTGCAGGTGCTGCGGCTGGAGCCAGGGCAGCCACCAGCGGCCCAGCAGCCGGGCGTAGCGGCTCTGCGGGTCCGGGACCTCGATCAGCAGCAGCCCGCCGGGGCGCAGCACCCGGCGGGCGGCGGCCAGCTCGCGGACCGGGTCGGTGCTGTGCTCCAGGTAGTGGAACATGCTCACCACCTCGTACCGGTCGGCCAGCCCGGGTGCGAGATCGGGCAGGGACCCCCGGAAGCCGTGCGCCAACCGGCCGTTCCGCTGAGCGAGTTCGGTGCCCTCGCTGAGGTCCAGGCCGTCGAAGGCGGTGTCGGGGAAGACCTCGCGGGCGGTCTCGCAGAAGTGGCCGTGCCCGGTGCCGACGTCAAGCCAGCTGCCGGGCGCGGCGGCGAAGGGGGCCACCGAGCGGGCGCGGTCGCGGTAGGCCGCGGTGCGGGTGCCGAAGACCCCGCCGAGCCGCTGCTCGCCCAGGCCGTCGTAGAAGTCGCGGTAGTAGAACTCCAGTCCCTCGCCGGTCAGTCGGGGGTTCTGGAAGACGTGCGCGCAGTCCTGGCACTCGTCCAGGACGAACCGGCCCGGCTTGTGCTGCAACAGGTCGGTGGTGCGCAGCCGGACCCGCAGCCGGTCGGAGCCGCACCAGGGGCAGTCGGCACGCCGCGGTTCGAAGAACCGCTCGGTGCCGCCGGCCAGTTCGGCCCGGTAGGCGGGTCGGCGGGCGGCGACCCGGCGGGCGCGGAGCGCCGCCTTGCCGGCCGTGGCCGGGGCTGGTTCGGTGGTGGTCACGGGACCCTCCTGACGGACAGGGCTTCGAGGTGGTCGGCGGCCCGGGCGGCGCCGCCGGCCGCGCGGAAGGAGGCGCCGACCCGGCGTGCGGCGGCCCGATGGGCCGGGTCGTCGAGGACGGCGTCCACGGCCTGGCCGAGCCGGGCCGCGCCGGTGCGGCCGAACCGCACCCGGACGCCCGCGCCGGCCGCCACCACCTGCCCGGCCACCACCGGCTGGTCGTCGCGGATCGGGGCGACCACCAGCGGGACGCCGTGCCAGAGGGCCTCACAGACCGTGTTGTGCCCGGCATGGCAGACCACGGCGGCGGCGCGCTCCAGCAGCTCCAGCTGCGGTACCGAGGGCAGGACCAGGACGTCCGGGTCCTGCGCCGGGGCGCCCAGGACCGCACCGGGGTCGACGATCACGGCCTGCAACCGCCCGGCGCGGGCGCGCAGCGCCTCCTGGCAGGCCGCCAGGAAGGCCGTTCCGGTGTCGGTGTTGGCCGTGCCGAGGGTGACCAGCACCGTCTCCCGGTCCGGGTCCAGCCACTGCCACGGGAAGTCCGGCGCCGTGCGGCGGGCCGCCAGGGCCGGGCCGACGCAGCGGATCGGTCCGGCCGCGGGGGCGGCCGGCCCGGCCAGCTCGGGGGTGGTGAAGGCGAGGGTCAGGTACGGGGAGAAGCGGGGGTCGCCGGTGCGCTCCGGGTCGCCGATCCGCCCCCGCAGGCCGGCCAGCAGGCCGGAGATCCAGCCCTCCACCAGCGGCATGGCGTCCAGCGCTCCGGTGAACTCCGCCGAAGTGGTCGCGCTGGTGGCCCACGGCAGGCCGAGCCGCTCGGCCACCAGCGCACCGGCCACCGCCTGCTGGTCCACCACCAGCACGTCCGGCCGGAACTTCCGCACCGCCGCCGCCACACCGGGGGCCATCGCCTCGGCGAGCGGAACCAGGAAGTCCTCCCAGAGGAACTTCAGGGCCGCCGGGCCGCGCAGCTCGGGCGGCCGCTGCGCCGTGCCGCCGGGGCCGAACTCGGGTACGCCGCACGGGAAGACCGGCGCCTCGGGCCCCACGAGCGGGCCGAGCAGCCCGGGCAGACCGGCCCAGGCGGTCGGGTGTCCGCGCGCGGCCAGTTCGGCGGCGACGCCCGCGGCCGGGTTGATGTGACCGACCAGGGGCGGGACGACGAACAGGTACCCGGTCACCGGACGCTCCACTCGGCCTCGCGCCGAGGCACGCCCTCGCGCAGCCGGGCGCCGTGCTCGCGCAGCCAGGACAGCGTGAGCTCGCGAGTGGCCCCGGGGGCCTCGACCAGGACGGAGTGGTCCTGGCCGGGGACGAAGGTGCTCCGGCAGTCCGCCAGCAGCCCGTCCAGCCAGGCGGCCTGGGGTGCCAGGTCGGACTCCGTCCCGTAGACGGCCAGCACCGGGCAGCGGATCGCGCGAAGCTCGGCCTCGGTGGGCAGCAGGCTGGCGGGGATGTCCCGGGCCAGCGAGGTGTCGGCCAGCAGGGCGCCGGCCGAGCGGGCCAGCCTGGCCGTGTGCGAGCCCCGCTGCCGGGCGACCCAGGCCAGCGTCTCCTCCTCCACCAGGTGGCGTTCGGCCTGCCGCAGGATGCCGTCCAGCTTCACCGACCAGGCGCGTGAGGCCGGTTCGGACTCGATCGCCAGGATGCCCGCGACCTGCGCCGGGCGCCGGGTGGCGAGGCCGAACGCCACTGTGCCGCCGAAGGAGTTGCCGACCAGGTGGACCGGGCCGGTCACGTCCAGCCGGTCCAGCAGCGCCTCCAGGTCGTCGACGAAGTGCTCCAGGCGGTAGCCGGTCGGCGGCCGGGCGGTGCGGCCGTGGCCGCGGTGGTCGTACATCAGCACGTCCAGCCCGGCGGCGGCCAGCGCGGGGGCGAGGGTGAAGTAGTAGCTGGCGAGGCTGTCGGTGAGCAGCCCGTGCAGCAGGACGACGGTCGCGGCGGGCGGGCGGCCGTCCTGCGGGCCGAGCCGCTGCACGTGGCAGCGGAGCCCGCCGAGGTCCAGGAAGACCATCTCAGCTCCGCCCGGCGGTCCGCAGGCGCTCCACCACGTGGCGGACCAGTCGGCCGACCGTCAGGCCGATGATCTCGTCGAGTTCCATGCCCGCGAGGAACTCGGCGAAGTTGATCCGGTCGCCCCAGCGCTCCTGGAGCTGCCCGGCCAGCGTGACCAGGTCGATGCTCTCGAGTTCCAGGTCCTCGGTGAACCGGGACTCCATGGTGACCTCGGCGTCGTCGAGGCCGTACTCCTCCAGCACGGCGGCCAGCATGGCGGTGATCTCGGTGAGGACCTCCTGCTCGGTGGGCGGTCGCAGGTCCACGGTCTGCTCGCTGGCGGTCACTTGACTGTCGTCCTCTCGTCGCTCTCGATGTGGTCGCTGTCGGGGCCGTCGTCGGCTCGGGTCCAGGCGACGACGTAGCTGCGCTCCGGCAGGCCGGGCGGGCTGTCGACGCCGGTGCAGCGCAGCCGGTGGGTGCGCGGTCCGGCCGGCCCGGCGGCCACGACCGTCAACGCGGACGGTTCGGCCGCGACCACGGCGAAGTCGCGCGGCCTGCCCCGCAGACCGGTGCCCTCGCTCTTGGCCGCCGCCTCCTTGGCCGCCCAGAACCGGCTGAACCAGAGCGCCTCGGAGCCGCCGTGGGCCTGTCGGCACTCCGCCAGGAGTGCCAGCTCCGCCGGGCCCAGGGCGACCCGCAGGGTCTCCGCCGGGCGCTCCACGACCTCCTCCAGGTCGATGCCCGCCCCCGGCCCACCGCCGGGGCGGTGCGGCCGGACCAGTGCGACGGCCGCCTCGGCCCGGTGGGCGAGCGAAACCTCCAGCTCCGGTAGCGTCCGGCCGTGCAGTCCAGCCACCCGGGGGCGGCCGGAGTCCTCGTTGAGCACCTCGATCTCCGCCGGGAAGACCGCGGTCTCGCCCTGCTGCCAGAGCAGGCGCCGCACCGCGTCCTTGGCCGCGATCCGGCCGAGCAGCCAGGCCCGGCGGCCGCGCGGCGGCTGCCGCTCGTACCGGGCCCGCTCGGCGGTGCCGAGGTGGTTGCGCATGATCAGGTCGCGGGAGGCGAGGTCGGGCCAGCGCTCGTGCAGCAGCACCCAACCGCCGGGCTGCGGGGTGGAGAGGGTGTTGCGCTCGACGAACCGGTCGACGGGCCTGGTCTCGGGGTGGCTGTCGAAGCGGCGGTCCTGCCAGCCGCGTGCCTCCGCCCAGACGGCGCCGCCGGACAGCAGCTGCGCGTCGGCCTCCAGGACGGTGTCGGTGAGGCCGGTGATCCGGATGTGGCACCGCAGCTCGGTGCCCGGTCGCGGCGGCGGTCCGTAGAAGCGCAACTGCCCGATGCCGACCGGGAAGACCACCGTCCGCTCGGCGCGGGTCGCCATGATCCAGTAGCCCAGCAGCTGGCCGACGTTGTCCAGCAGCGCGCCGGGCGCGGCCGGTGCGGTGATCACGCCGCGTACGTGCGACCGTCCGAGGGCGGTCAGCTCGGTGAGTCCCTGGAACGCGGGGCCGTGGAACATCCACCGCTGGTCGTACAGCCCGGCGGCGGTCAGCTCCGGCGCCCGCTCGGCCGAGGGGTCGACCGGCCACGGGGCCGGCGGCGGAGCGTGATGTTCCGTCAGTTCGACCACTCCCCGGGCGAATCCGCCGAAATCTGCGGCGAGCAGGCCGGGGCCGGCGTGCTCCAGGGTGATGTCGACGTCCAGCGGGGTCGCGGCCGGCACCCACTGCCCGAAGCGCAACTCGCGCACCCCGGTGGCCAGTCGGCCGGGGACCGCCCGCTCGGCGGCGTCCGCCAGGTGCTGCACGATGGTGGTGGCCGGTACGACGGGCCAGCGGTCCAGCGGGTCGGGCCAGCCGGGGCGCTGGCGGAAGAAGCAGTGGTCGAGCAGGTAGGGCATGGTCTCGAGCGAGACGCGGAGTCTGCTGACGAGTTCCTGGCGGGACGCGGCAGGTACGGCGGGCGCGGCAGGTACGGCCGGCACGATGGGCCCGGCCGGTGCGGCCGGTGCGGCGGATGCGACCGGCTGCCGCCCCGCGCCGATCAGTTCGGCCGCTGCCCGTCCGGTCTCGCGCAGCAGTGCGTCCAGTTCGGCGGCGACCGGCGAGCGGTCGGCGAGCGAGGCGAGGTCGGGCCCGGTCCGACGGGCGGACGCCAGGTCGGCGCGGAGCGCACCGAGTACGACCGGGTCCAGCGAGACGAGCGCGCCGCCGAGGTCCAACGGTACCGCCGGGTGCGGCCGTTGCGGCGCGGCGGCTCGGACGGCGGCGGGCCGCAGGGCGGCCGCGTCCGGTTCGGCGCCGTCCACCCAGAGCGCGGCCGCCACCCGGCGCAGCTGCGCCAGCCCGTCGCGCAGCGGGGAGTTGGCCGCGACCGCCAGGTGCGCCCGCGCGCCGAGGGTGTCCCCCACCAGCGAGGCGAGCTGCCCGGTCCCCGCCTGGACGAACACCCGGAACCCGGCCGCGTACATCGCCTCGACCAGCGGCCGGAACCGCACCGGCTCCAGCAGGTGGCGCAGGAACAGCGCGCGGACGGCCGCCTCGGTCGGCGGGAAGGGCGAGGCGGTCGTCCCGGACCAGACCGGCACGGTGGGCCGGTGCAGCTCGAACAGGTCGGCGGACCGCCGGATCGGGTCGAGGTAGGGGGCCAGCATCGGGGTGTGGAAGCCGGACCGGAACGGCAGCACCTGGCCGAGGACGCCGCGTGCGCGGAACCAGTGCACCAGCTCGGCCACCGGCTGCTCGGGACCGCAGACGATCGACTGCTGCGGCGCGTTGTCGTGCGAGAGGACCACCTCGGACATGCCGTCGACCGTCGCCAGCACGTCGAGCACCCGGTCGGCGGGGGCACCGAGCGCGGCGAAGGCCAGCCCGGGGACGCGCAGCGAATCCGGGTCGAAGGCCGTCAGGAAGGTGTCCACCGAGGCGCCGGAGTACAGGCCGCCCGCGATCATGGCGGTCCACTCGCCGACGCTGTGCCCGGCCACGGCGTCCGGCCGGACGCCGATCCGGCGCAGCGCGGTGTCGAGCAGCCGCCCGACGGCGACCACGCCGACGCCGTGCCGCGCCACGTCGCCGACCAGGGCGACGTCCGCCGGGCGGGGCAGGCCGAAGTGGTCGGCGACATCGTCCACCCGAGGGCTGAACTCCCCCTCCAGGCCGGGGAAGAGGAAGGCGATCCGGCCACCGGACGCCAGCAGCGGCTCCGGCGTGAACCACACGTCGCCGCGCCCGCGCCAGGCCCGCCCCCGGGCCACCGCCCGACGGGCCAGCGCCAGCCGCTTCGGCGTCGGGTCGGCGATCGCCAGCCGGCAGCCCGGCGCGCCGGCCCCCGGCTCCTCCGCCGCGGCGGCCAGCAGCGCCGAGTCGTCGGCCGCCAACCGGCCGGCGAGCCGTTCGGGCCCGTCGGCGGCCAGTCGCAGCACGCGCTCGGGTTCGGCGACGGACAGGGCGGCGCCGCGGACGGCCCGGGTGGGGACCGGGGCCTGCTCCAGCACCACGTGGGCGTTGATGCCACCGAAGCCGAAGGCGTTCACCCCGGCCCGACGGGGCGGCCCGGCAGGGCCGGTCTCCCAGGGCCGCGCGGCGGCGATGGTGCGGAACCGGGTGCCGGCCAGCGCCGGGTGCGGGTCCTCGCAGTGCAGGGTGGGCAGCAGCACGCCGTGGTGCACGGCCAGCACCGCCTTGACCAGGCCGGCCACGCCGGCGGCCGGCATGGTGTGGCCGATCATGGACTTCACCGAGCCGAGCACGGCCCGCTCCGCTCCGCCCGGAGGCCCGAACACCTCGGCCAGGGTGGCGAGTTCGGCGGCGTCACCGGCCGGGGTGGCGGTGCCGTGGGCCTCCAGCAGGCCGAGCGCGCCGGGCGCCGCCGGGTCGAGCCCGGCCGCC
>NZ_JBEZUT010000215.1:0-14968 GCF_040636595.1 Kitasatospora sp. NPDC036755 | reverse complement strand
CCAGGTCGGTGAGGATCTGTACGTAGTCCTCGTGTCCGAAGGTGAACGGCAGGGCGAAGGCGACCTCGTCGACCTCGCGGTACCCGGCGTGGGCGACGGGCCCGCCGCTCCCGCGCCAGGCGGCAACGACGACAAGCTGCGCCGTCGCCACCCTGGTGACGGCCCCCTGAGGCTCCACCGCTCGGCCGTGACCACCATCGAGACGTCCATCGACGTCCGCCCGACATGCTCGACCCGAGCCCGCACGGTCCAGCTCAAGTCCGTCGCCGCAGGTCACAGCCACCGGCCCGTCGTCCTGTGCCTCGGGGACGGGCAGGACCGCCGGGGGACGGCTCGCGTCCCCCGGCGACGCCTCAGCGGTGGGTGAACGTCGGCGGGCGCTTCTCGGCGAAGGCCGCCATGCCCTCCTTCTGGTCGGCGGTGGCGAACGTCGCGTGGAACAGCCGCCGTTCGAAGCGGACGCCCTCGGCGAGGGTGGTCTCGTACGAGCGGTTGACGGCCTCCTTGAGCATGATCGCCGCCGGGGTGGGCATCGCCGCGATCGTCTCGGCGGTGGCCAGAGCGTCGGTCCGCAGCTGGTCGGCGGGGACGATGCGGGAGACGAGGCCGGCCCGTTCGGCCTCCTCGGCGCCCATCATCCGGCCGGTCAGGCACAGCTCCATGGCCTTGGCCTTGCCGACGGCCCGGGTGAGCCGCTGCGAGCCGCCGATGCCGGGGATGACGCCGAGCTTGATCTCCGGCTGCCCGAACTTCGCGGTGTCCGCCGCCAGCAGGACGTCGCACATCATCGCCAACTCGCAGCCCCCGCCCAGCGCGTAGCCGGCCACGGCCGCCACCACCGGCTTGCGCAGCGCGGCGAACCGGTCCCACGCGGCGAACCAGTCACCGAGGTAGGCGTCCACGAAGTCCAGGGGCTGCATCTCCTTGATGTCGGCACCGGCTGCGAAGGCCTTGTCCGAACCCGTGATCACCAGACAGCCGATCTCCGGGTCCCGGTCGAAGTCCGTTGCCGCCGCTACGACTTCGTTCATCAGGAGGGTGTTCAGCGCGTTCAGCGCCTTCGGGCGGTCGAGCGTGATCAGCCCGACCCGACCCTTGCGCTCGACCAGGATCGTCTCGAACGTCATGCGGTGTCCTTCCTGAGGGTGGTGATGATGGCCGAGAAGTCCAGACCGCCGGACCCGCCCCGGGCGAAAGTGGCGAACAACTCGGCGGCCCTGACGCCCAGTTCGGCCTGGACGGCGGAGGCGGCAGCAGCGTCGGCGGCCAGCCCGAGGTCCTTGGCCATCAGCGCGGACGCGAACCCGGCCGCGTAGTCGCGGTTGGCCGGGCTGGTCGGAACCGGACCGGGCACCGGGCAGTTGCTGGTCAGCGCCCAGCACTGGCCGGAGGCCGTGGAGGCGACGTCGAACAGCGCCTGGTGACTGAGCCCGAGGCTCTCCCCGAGGACGAAGGCCTCGCTGACCGCGATCATGGAGACGCCGAGGATCATGTTGTTGCAGATCTTGGCGGCCTGTCCGGCTCCGGATGCCCCGCAGTGGACGACCCGGCGGCCCATCGCCGCGAGCAGCGGCTCGGCCTCGGCGAAGTCGACGTCTTCGGCACCGACCATGAAGGTCAGGCTTGCCCCTTCGGCGCCCGCCACACCACCCGAGACCGGGGCGTCGACCGCCCGGTGCCCGGCGACCCGGGCGAGGTCGGCGGCCACCCGGGCGTCCCCGACCGCGATGGTGGAGCAGTCGACGAACAGCGCGCCGGACGCCGCCTCGGTCAACTCGCCGTAGGCGTCGAGGACGTGGCGCCCGGTCGGCAACATGGTCAGCACCACGTCCGCCTCGCCGACCGCTTCGGCAGCGGAGTCCGCGATCATCACTCCCTGTGCCGTGGCCTGGTCCCGGGCCTCGGCTGCGAGGTCGTAACCGATCACCCGGTGACCGGCCTTGACGAGGTTGGCGGCCATCGGGCCGCCCATGTTGCCCAGTCCGATGAATCCGATGGTGTACGTCACCAGCGCTCCAGGGGTGTGGTGGCGGCGAGGCCGAGCTCCCCCGCGCCGCGCGGCGCGAAGTAGCGGGCCACGGCGGCGGGTTCGACGGCGCCCAGGGTTGCCGGGCTCCACTGCGGCGAGCGGTCCTTGTCGATCACCTGGGCCCGGATGCCCTCGGCGAGGTCCGCCGTGGCGAGCGCCGCGCAGGAGGTGCGGTACTCCTGGTCGAGGACGGCCTCCAGCGGGCCGAGGGCCCGGGCCCGGCGCAGGGCCGCCAGCGTGGCCTTCACGGCGGTCGGGGAGTTGGCGGCGATCCGATCGGCCGCCTTCTTGGCCTCGGGCTCGCTGCTGTCCCGGAGGCGGTCGAGGATCTCCTCCACGGTGCCCGCCGAGTAGCAGGCGTCGATCCACGCCCGCTGTCCGTCCAGCACACCGGGCGGCGCGGGTGCGACGTGCCGTTCGAGGGCGTCGTGCACGGGCAGTTCGGCCAGGTCGTCCAGCAGGGCGGGCAGCCGCTCGGCAGGGACGAAGTGGTCGGCGAGCCCGCACAGCAGCGCGTCGGCGGCCCCGACGGAACCCGCGGTCAGGGCGAGGTGGGTGCCCAGCTCGCCCGGTGCGAGGGCGAGCAGGTAGGTGCCGCCCACGTCCGGGACGAAACCGATGCCGGCCTCCGGCATGGCGATGCGGGTGGTCTCGGTGACGATCCGGACGTTTCCGTGGGCGGAGACGCCGACCCCGCCTCCCATCACGATGCCGCTCATCACGGCGACGTAGGGCTTGGGGTAGCGTGCGATCCGGGCGTTGAGGCGGTACTCGTCGCGCCAGAACTCCTCGACGGCGCCCGGGTCGCCGCCGGTGGCGGCGCGGTGGATGGCGACGATGTCGCCGCCCGCGCAGAAGGCGCGGTCCCCGGCACCCGTGACGACGACGGTGTCCACCCGCTCGTCCTGCTCCCAGGCGTCCAGGGACTCCGCGATCGTCCGCACCATGCCGTGGGTGAGGGCGTTCAGGGCCGCGGGGCGGTTGAGGACGATCAGGCCCGCCCTGCCCTCGCGCTGGAGGAGGACCTCATCCGTACCCATCAGGCGGCTCCGGTCAGGCCGCGGGCGACGATGACGCGCATGATCTCGTTGGTCCCTTCCAGGATCTGGTGCACCCGCAGGTCGCGGACGATCTTCTCGATGCCATAGTCGGCGAGGTAGCCGTAGCCGCCGTGCAGTTGAAGCGCGGCGTTGGCGACCTCGAAGCCGGTGTCGGTGGCGTACCGCTTGGCCATCGCGCACAGCTCCGGGGCCCGCCGGTCGCCGCGGTCCAGGGCGGCCGCGGCCCGCCACACCAGGGCGCGGGCGGCCTCCAGCTCGGTGGCCATGTCGGCGAGCCGGAACTGCAGCGCCTGGGCGTGCAGCAGCCGGGCGCCGAACGCCTCACGGTCGGCGAGGTGGGCGATGGCGCGCTCCAGCGCGTCCTGCGCGCCGCCGAGGGAGCAGGCAGCGATGCCGAGCCGGCCGCCGTTCAGCCCGTTCATGGCGATCCGGAAGCCCTCGCCCTCGGCCCCGAGCAGGCGGTCGGCGGGCAGCCGGACGCCGTCCAGCACCACCTGGCGGGTCGGCTGGGCGTTCCAGCCCATCTTCTTCTCGTTCGGCCCGAAGGAGACCCCCGGGTCGTCACGCTCCACGACGAACGCGGAGATCCCCTTCGGCCCGGGGGCACCGGTCCGGGCCAGCACCACATAGACCTGCGAGGCGCCCGCGCCGGAGATGAACTGCTTGACGCCGTCCAGCACCCAGTGGTCGCCGTCGCGCACGGCCCGGGTGGCGATCGCGGCGGCGTCGGAGCCGGCACCGGGCTCGGTGAGGCAGTAGCTGCCCAGGTGCTCGGCCGTGCAGAGCGCGGGCAACCAGCGAGCGCGCTGCGCCTGCGTGCCGTACCGGTCGATCATCCAGGCGACCATGTTGTGGATGGACAGGTAGGCGGCGATGGACGGGCAGCCACCGGCGAGTGCCTCGAAGGCCACCACGCCATCCAGGCGGGAGAGTTCGGAGCCGCCCATGCCCTCCTGGACGTACACGCCGGCCAGGCCGAGGTCGGCGGCCTTGCGCAGCACGTCCACCGGGAAGTGCTTGGACTGGTCCCACTCCACGGCGTGCGGCGCGAGGTACTCCTCGGCGAAGGCCCGGGTCGTCTCGGCGATGGCGCGCTGGTCCTCGGTGAGGTCGTGCATCGCGCTCATCCCATCGTCGGCATGGTGAAGCTCGCGCCCTCCTTGACCCCGGAGGGCCAGCGCGAGGTGACGGTCCGGGTGCGGGTGTAGAAGCGGATGGCGTCCGGCCCGTGCTGGTTGAGGTCGCCGAACGCGGAGCGCTTCCATCCGCCGAAGGTGTGGTAGGCGATCGGCACCGGGATGGGCACGTTGACGCCGACCATGCCGGTGTTCACCCGGCGGGCGAAGTCCCGGGCGGTGTCGCCGTCGCGGGTGTAGATGGCCACACCGTTGCCGAACTCGTGCTCACTGGGCAGCCGCAGCGCCTCCTCGTAGTCGGCGGCGCGCACGACCGTGAGGACGGGGCCGAAGATCTCCTCCCGGTAGATCCGCATGTCCGGCGTCACCCGGTCGAACAGGGAGGCGCCGAGGAAGTAGCCGTCCTCGTGCCCCTCCAGCCGGAAGTCACGCCCGTCCACGACGAGTTCGGCGCCCTCTTCGACCCCGAGGTCCAGGTAGCCGCGCACCCGCTCCAGCGCGTCGGCGCCGACCAGCGGGCCGAAGTCCGCCGCCGGGTCGTCCGAGCGGCCGACCTTCAGCGCGGCGATCCGCTCGACCAGCTTCGCCACCAGGGCGTCCGCGGTCTCATCCCCCACCGGGACGGCGACCGAGATCGCCATGCAGCGCTCCCCGGCCGAGCCGTAGCCGGCGCCGACCAGCGCGTCCGCGGCTTGGTCGAGGTCGGCGTCCGGCATCACGATCATGTGGTTCTTCGCGCCGCCGAAGCACTGCGCCCGCTTCCCGTGCGCGGCGGCCGTCGCGTACACGTACTGGGCGATCGGCGTGGAGCCGACGAAGCCGAGGGCCTGCACCCGCGGGTCCTCCAGCAGGGTGTCCACGGCCTCCTTGCCGCCGTTCACGACGTTCAGGACGCCCGGCGGCAGCCCCGCCTCCAGGAACAGCTCGGCCAGCCGCAGCGGCACCGACGGGCACCGCTCAGAGGGCTTGAGGACGAAGGCGTTGCCGCAGGCCAGCGCGGGCGCGGCCTTCCACAGCGGGATCATCGCGGGGAAGTTGAACGGCGTGATGCCGGCGACGACGCCGAGCGGCTGACGCATCGAGTAGACGTCGATACCGGTGCCGGCGTTGTCGCTGAACTCGCCCTTCAGCAGGTGCGGGATCCCCGCGGCGAACTCCACCACCTCCAGGCCGCGCTGGATGTCCCCGTGGGCATCGGCCACGGTCTTGCCGTGCTCGGCGGAGAGCAGCCGGGCCAACTCGTCCTTCTCCTGCTCGACGAGTTGGAGGAAGCGCAGCAGCACCCGCGCCCGCCGCTGCGGGTTCCAGGCCGCCCACGCGGGCTGCGCCTGCGCTGCGTCGGCGATCACCGCCTCGACCTCGGCGCGGCTTGCCAGCGGCACCCGGGCCTGGACGCGCCCGGTGTTGGGGTCGTACACGTCGCCGAAGCGACCGGAGGTGCCGGCGACGGGCTTGCCGGCGACGAAGTGGGTGAGTTCTCGGACCATCGGGTTCCTACTCTCAACTGGGTCGGGGAGAGGAGGAATGGAGGCCGCCGCCGACGGGCGGGCGCACGGTGGTGCGGCCCCGCGGCGTCACGGTGGCAGTGGCATGACGAACCGTCAGAGCAGATGGGCCCCGGCAGTCGTCGGCACAGGACAACCAGGAGCAGCGGAACGGGAGCAGCCCGGAGTCATGCGTGTCGTCTCCATCCTCGTGGAAAACACGGATCACCCGCGGCCGGTATCCTGACTCCCGGATCACCGCACGCCCTCAGGCCTTCCCGGCTGGCTGCCAGTGGCCGTCATCTGCGAGGACGAACTCCCCGGTCACAGTGGCGGGACCGTGCCGGACTCACACCGGCTTCCCTGACACCGCGGACCTGCCATCGACCATATAGTTGGACGTCCTAGTAAGTCCAGAGGTCTGTGCGCGCGTTGCGCCATCGGGATCCCACCCCGCCGGGCCCGGCTCGACTACCTTTGCAAGCCGTCTGCAAGAGGCCCAAGGGGGGCAGGTCTGCGTGCACGAGGCCGGGTGAGGTTTCACCCGCACCGCGCGAAAATTCAACCTGCCCGCCGTCAGCCAGGCCGCCCGTCGGCGGTAGAACGACCACGCGCTCATCATCGGAGTGGCCGATGCGGCAACACGAGCCCGTTCGGCGACTGGAGTCCTGCCGACCACACAAGAAGCGACGTCCCAGGATGCCCTGCGGATGTATCACGAGGCACCGGTACGGCCAAACCACCGGACGCGCTGGAATCTTGGGCTCCGCACGCAGCCGTGCGACCGTCCACTCCTCTGGAGGAGCCCGTGTCGTCGCAGTTTCATGACCGTCAAGGAGACGGCGGAATTCCTGAACATGTCTGTTCAGTGGGTCTATCGCGAAGCCCCTCAAGTAGGCCTCGTCCCGTACCGGTTCGGACAAGGACGGAACGCGAAGCTGCAGTTCAAGGTCACAGAGGTCCAGACCTGGGTGAAGCAGCAACGGATGTCCGTCAGGTAAGCCAGACCGAGACGCCTCGGGCGCCCTGCTCCACACCAGAGCAGGGCGCCCGACGCGTTTCAGGCCGCAAGGCCGAGGTCGAGGACCTGGGCGGCGTGGCCGATGGAGCCGGGCATCAAGTGGCGGTAGATCTTGAACGTCACATCGATGCTCTTGCGCCTCATCCACTCGGCGACGTCGGTGATCGGGATGTTGTGGCTGAGGCAGTTCGAGGCGAAGAAGTGCCTCAGGCCGTAGAGCGTCATCCCCTCGGGGATGTCGGTCTCGCCGGCCCGCTTGATCCGGTCCCACTGGTTCTGCAGGTAGTAGGACGGGTACGGCTTCGCGATGTCCAGCGGGTGGCGGAGCAAGTAGCCGTCGATGGTGCCGTAGATATCCGCGTACGAGAGCAGGCTGAGCCGCGTCCGGACCGTCAGCGGGACGCCCCGGTAGTCGCCCTTCTTGCGGTGCTTGAGCGGCGCGCGACCCAGCCGTCCGAGCAGGTCCTCGACGCGCTCGCCCGCGTCCTCGACCTCGACGCGACCGAACGCGGGCACCTCCACCGCCTCGCGCGGCAGCGCCGCCGCCGCGCGACGACGCCGGGCACCCGGGTCCGGCCGGAGCTGCTGCGCGTCCTCGACCTGGTCGCCGGCGCTCCCGCGCTGATCATGAACCACCGCCTGGACGTCCTCGCCGGGAACGGCCTCGCCGGACTCCTCTTCGGCCGCCCGATGCCGGGCCTGAACATCGCCCGGCACATCATCCTGGAGGAGGCCGAGCACGGCCTGTACGCGGACTGGGAGAACTGCACCCTGGACGTGGTCGGGCACCTGCGCCTGGCCGCCGGAAAGTACCCCGACGACCCTCACCTGGCCTCGCTCGTCGGCGAGTTGGCGATGGGCAGCGAGCGCTTCCGCCGCCTCTGGGCCCGCGCGGAGGTGCGCGCCCGCACCCACGGACGCAAGGCGTACCGGCACCCCATGGTCGGACTGCTGGAACTGCACCAGGAGAACTTCGCGCTGCCTGGCGAGCCGGGCATCGAACTGCTCGTGCTGTCGGCGGCCCCCGGCAGCCCCACCGAGGACGGACTGCGCCTGCTCGCGGGCCTGGCCGCGGACCACGGCGCCGCCCGTCGCCCGGTGGACGCCCGGACCCTCGACTGACTCACCGACGCCCGCCCACCGCCGGTCACGGGCGTCCGTCGGCCGCCGGCCGGGCCCGCCGCGGGCCCCGGAGAGCTCCGCGGCCCGCTGCGGTGTCACCGCCCGGCCCGCTCCTCCAAGGCGTCCAGGACCTTGTCCAGCGTGATCGGCAGGTCACGCACCCGCACCCCGCACGCGTGCCACACGGCGTTCGACACCGCGGCGGCCGTCCCGACGATGCCGATCTCCCCGATGCCCTTGGAGCCCATGGCGTTGACGTGGGGATCGTGCTCGGCGAGCCAGTGCGCCTCGATGCGGTCGACGTCCGCGTTCGACGTGATCTGGTACTCGGCGAGGTCGTGGTTGACCACGTGGCCGGTCCGCGGGTCGAGCACGCCGTTCTCGTGCAGGGCCATGGACAGCCCCATCGTCATCCCGCCGACGAACTGCGAGCGCGCCGTACGGGGGTTGATGATCCGGCCCGCGGCGAACACTCCCAGCAGGCGCGGCACCCGCACCTCGCCGGTGTCCGCGTGGACGCGCGCCTCGGCGAACTGCGCCCCGAAGGCGTGCATCGCGTAGCGCTCGTCCGGCGGCCCGACACTGCCGGAGGCCTGCGCCCCGTCCGGCGGCTCGGCCCCGTACCGGTCGCGCAGGGCGCGCGCGGCCTCGACCACGGCAGATCCCCACGTCGTCATGCCCGAGGAACCCCCGGCCACCGACGCCACCGGGTAGTCCGTGTCCCCGATCCGCACCTCCACCCGGGCCACCGGCACGCCGAGCGCGTCCGCGGCGATCTGCGCGAGCGTGGTCCAGGTGCCGGTGCCGAGGTCGGCCGCGCCGATCTCGGCCACGTAACCCCCGCCCTCCCGCCGGATCGTCGCCGTCGACTTCGGCATCCGGCTGACCGGGTAGGTGGAGGCCGCCACGCCCGTGCCGACCAGCCAGTCGCCCCGGCGGCGCACGCCCGGCCGGGGATCGCGCCGCGACCAGCCGAACCGCTCCGCGCCCTCCCGCAGGCAGCCGACCAGGCCGCGGCTGGAGAACGGCTTGCCCGAACCGGGTTCGACGGCGGGCTCGTTGCGGATCCGCAACTCGACCGGATCCATGCCGAGGCGCTCGGCCAGCTCGTCCATCGCCACCTCGGGGCCGAACATCCCGGGGCACTCGCCCGGGGCGCGCATCCAGGACGGCGCCGGCACGTCGAGGGCGGCCAGCCGGTGCGTGGTGCGCCGGTTCGGCGAGGCGTACATCATGCGCGCGGGGACGCCGGTCTGCTCGGCGAACTCCTTGATGCGCGAGGTCTGTTCGACGACGTCGACCGCGACGGCGGTGAGCCTGCCGTCCCGGTCGGCCGCGAGCCGGCAGCGCTGGATGGTCGGGGTGCGGTAGCCGGTCAGGGCGAACATCTGCTGCCGGGTCAGCGCCAGCCGGACCGGCCGGCCGGGCAGCGCCCGCGCGGCCATCGCGGCGAGCACCACGTTGACGTGCGGCTGCCCCTTGGAACCGAACCCGCCCCCGACGTACGGGCAGACCACCCGGACCCGGGCCTCGTCGAGACCGAACACCGACGCCAGGGTGGACCGCGTCGGGTGGACCCCCTGGGTGGAGTCCCACAGGGTGAGGAAGCCCTCGCCCGCCGGATCCCACAGGGCCGCCGTGGCGTGCGGTTCCATCGGGTTGTTGTGGCACCCGGCGGTGCTGTACGTCTCGTCGACGCTCACCCGCGCGGCCGCCATCGCGGCGTCCACGTCGCCCTCGACGGTGTCGGTGGGGTGGTCCGGGTTCACCCTCCGCGGCGCGTACAGGTCCTCGCGGTCGGCCCGCAGTTCGGCGTCGTGCGGCTGCTGCTCGTAACCGACCCGGACGAGCGCGGCCGCATGTCTCGCCACCTCGGAGCTGTCCGCGACGACGAGGGCGACGACCTGGCCCCGGAAGGCGACCTCCGCGTCCTGCAGGACCGCCAGCTCCCGGTCCTCGGTGGACGCCAGGCGCTCCGCGTTGTCGTGGGTGAGCACCGCGGCTACCCCGTCGAGCGCCTCGGCCGCGGCGGTGTCCAGCTCCGTCACGCGCCCTTGGGCGACGCCGGCCTGGACGACGTGCAGATGTGCGGCGTCCGCCAACGGGGTCTCGTGGGCGTAGGTGGCGGTGCCCAGGACCTTGACGGCCCCGTCCCGGCGGGGCAGGTCGCGGCCGACGGCGGCCGGCTCGTCCGGGAACGTCATTGGGAAGTGTCCTCTCCGGCCAGACCGCGCAGGGTCGCGGCGAGGGTGCGGCGCAGCAGCGGGATCTTGAACGCGTTGCCGCCGCCCAGCCCTTCGGCCGGCCGGGCGGCGGCGAGCTCGGCGTCCGCGGCGGCCCGGTAGGCGTCTTCCGAAACGGGGGCACCCCGCAGCACTTCCTCGGCCCGGTACGCACGCCACGGCGCGTGCGCCACGCCGCCGAAGGCGATCCGCGAGTCCACCACCACCCCGTCCCGGACGTCGAGTGCCGCGGCCACGCTGACCAGGGCGAACGCGTACGAGGCCCGGTCGCGCACCTTGCGGTAGGCCGAGCGGCGGGCGATCGGCTGCGCCGGCAGGTCGATCGCGGTGATCAGCTCACCGTGTTCGAGCACCGTGTCGCGCTCGGGGGTGTCGCCGGGCAGCCGGTGCAGGTCGACGAACGGGATGGTGCGCTCACCGCCCGGCCCGAGCACCCGTACCCGTGCCCCGAGCGCGGCCAGCGCCACCGCCATGTCGGAGGGATGGACCGCGATGCAGTGCTCGGACGCGCCGAGGACGGCGTGGTGGCGGGTCCATCCGCCGATCGCGGAACAGCCCGTGCCCGGCTCCCGCTTGTTGCACGGGGTGGTGACGTCCTGGAAGTAGGCGCAGCGGGTGCGCTGCAGCGGATTGCCGCCGGTGGTGGCCATGTTGCGCAGCTGCGCCGACGCCCCCGACAGGAGCGCCTGCGACAGCACCGGGAACGACTCGCGCACCCGGGGGTGCGCGGCGAGCGCGCTGTTGGTCGTCCCCGCACCGATCCTCAGGGCTCCCCCGCCGAGTTCCTCGACCCCGGTCGGCAGGACTCCGGCGAGGTCGACGACCAGAGCGGGCCGCACGACGCCCAGCCTGAGGTGGTCCACCAGGTTCGTCCCGCCGCCGAGGAACACCGCGTCCGGATCGCCGGCGACGCTGCGCACGGCGGCCGCGGCGTCCGCGGGGCGGTGGTGGTCGAACGGTCTCATCCGGACACCTCCGGCCCGGTGACCGGACGGGCCGGGGACTGCCCCGTCGGGGGCTGCCCCGTCGGGGACTGCCCCGTCGGGGACTGCCCCGTCGGGGACTGCCCGGCCGCCTGCAGCACGGCGGTGACGATGTTGACGTAGGCGGCGCAGCGGCACAGGTTGCCGCTCATCCGTTCGGCCACTTCGGCGCGGTCCAGCCGGGGTTCGCCGGCGCCCCGGGTGACGGCGCTCGGCCAGCCCTGCGCGAACTCCTCCAGCGCCCCGACCGCGGAGACCACCTGGCCGGGGGTGCAGTAGCCGCACTGGAGCGCGTCGCAGTCGATGAAGGCCTGCTGCACCGGGTGCAGGCCGCCGTCGGCGAGCCCCTGGGCGGTGACCACCTCGGCGCCGTCCTGGGTGACCGCGAGCGTGAGGCAGCCCAGTACGCGGCGCCCTCCGGACAGCACCGTGCACGCACCGCACTGTCCGTGGTCGCACCCTTTCTTCGGGCTCGTCACACCGAGCCGCTCCCGCAGCGCGTCGAGCAGCGTCGTGCGCGTGTCGACGACCAGCCGGTGCGCGGTGCCGTCGACCCGTACGGTGATGTCCCTTTCCACCGCACGAGGCTCCCCCGGCCCGGCCGCGCCCACACGGTGTGCGGCGCTCCGTCACACCCGTGGCGGCAGCCAGACGGTCCGGAAGGCCTGCCGCGGGGGTGCGGCGGGGCGGCTCTCGGACCGGGTCCCGCGGTTCGCCGGGCTGGTGAGCGGGTCGCCGGGTGGGTCCGGATGACGCCCCCGGGGAGCCGCCATCCGGACCGTGAACTGCCCGTGCTTGCTCTCCTGTGACCGTGTCCGGCGGGCCGAGCACACCCGTCGCCCCCTGCCGGGGCCGTCGGAACGCAGCGCTCGGAACCGGAGCCCGCCGGCACCGGGACGGTACGGCACAGGGGAGGTACGACGACGGCCCGGTGCACTCCGAGGGGTTCCGGATGCGGGCCGCAGCCTTCCCTGCTCGGGGCCGCTGATCAAAGCGGGGTTCGGCCGCCCCCGCCACGCGCACGCCGCGGGCGACTTGCGGCAGGGACTATCCTCGAGTTCATGTCGAACCCTGATGGGCTGCTCGTCGACATCGCCGCGATGGTGGAGTCCGAGCACAGCAACCAGATGCCTTTGACCGTGGTCGTCCCCGGGGCGGTCATCACCGGTCGGCTTGCGCCGGAGAGCCTGTGGAACGAGCGGGTGGCCGAAGTGCTCGCCGCGTCCGAGCACTTGAAGCCCTTCGCCGCGCTGTTCGCGGCACCCGCCACCGGCGACGGCAACGACGTGGCGCCCCCTGTCGCGCGGCCGACGCATCTGCATCTGCATGTCGCCCGCATCCTGCAGGGCAGCTACGGCCTACCCCACACCGGGGGCATGTACCGCATCGCCATCGCCGACATCAGCAGCTGGACGGTGGGGGACCTCAGCTACTCCGACCAGTGACTCCCGGTCCAGGACGGTTCGCCGGCGCTGCGGCACCGCGGTCGTGAGCGATCTCACCGTCGCGGGCCGCACCGCCGGGGCCGGCGAGGGGAGGACGGCATCGGCGGAGCCGCCCTCGCCGTGCTCCAGCAGGAGTTCGTCGGCGACCCGTCGGAGCCCGGCTCCGGCCGCCCGCGCGACACGTGAAGGCCGACGACCTACGCCTCATCGCCCGGGTCGACGTCGGGCAACGTCTCGCCGAACCGCGCCATCGCCTCTGCCGGCCCGCAGCCGAAGGCGCGGCCGATGTATTCCCAGGTCATCAGGTTGCTGCGGGCCTTGCGGCCGGCCAGCAGCGCGGTCGCACCCGCGGCGCGCTCGAACCGGGCGGCCGCACGGACGGCGGCGTACGGCTTGCTGTCCGTGAGGTCGCAGATCCGGTTCACCAGCGCCGCGACCAGTTCCTCGACCTCGTGTTCCACCACACCCTCGGCCAGGTCGACGTGCCGCTCCCAGTCCGCGAACGGCCCGGTCTCCTCACCCACCGCCTCGGTCGCCTGGTCGTCACCGAAGTCCAACGGGTGCACCCGCTCCCCCCGCCAGCCACAACTGCAGCCACCGCGCACCGCAGCGGCCCGAGGGCCGTCGGCACCGTTGTAGAGCCACCAGGTGGTGCGCCCGTCCGGCAACGGCGCCGGCTCGCCGCCGTCCGCCAACACCGCCGCCGGGAAACCCCGATGGCGCCCGCTCTCGTCAAACCATGGCATGCCGTGTCCCTCATGTCCCTGGAATACAGCACCAGGGTTCTCAGCCCGTGACCCTCTGTCAAGGGCGCGCGACGACGCCCACCCGGCCCGGTCCCGTCGCGAGGCATCCCGCGCCGTCGCCACCGCCGAACAGCCCGCGGACGCCTGCTGCCGACAGCACCCGCCCGGGGCCGCTCTCCGTCCACCGGCCCCGGGCCCGCGCGGCCGCGTACGGTGGGCTCATGGGTAGTCGTCCGCCCCTGTGGCCGTTCACCGGCGGTACGCGGTGACCCTGTCCTGGTGGCTGGGCGCTACGTGTTCTCCCCCACTTTCAGGGCCTCGCCCTTGCGCTGCTCGGCAGCCTTGCGCGGGTCGGCCTTGATCAGCAGGGTGACCAGTACGGCGGTGCCGAGCATGATGAAGAGCGCCCAGGTCGCGGCCACCGAGTAGCCGTGTACCGTCGCGTCGCGCTCCACGTCCTCGCCCGACCGGCCGTCGAGCCAACTGGTCGTGGCGTTGGCCGCGATGGTGTTCAGCAGCGCGACGCCGATCGAGGCGCCCACCTGCTGGGCCGTGTTGACGGCGGCCGAGGCCACCCCCGCGTCCTGCGGGTCGACCCCGCTCGTGGCCACCGCGACGGTCGGCACGAACAGCGTGCCGATGCCGAGCCCGAGCAGCAGCTCGGCGGGCATGATCACCGCGACGTACGAACTGTCCGGCGTGAGCCGGGTGAGGATGCCGAGCGAGGCCGCGGCGGCGAGCAGGCCGGGCACGATCAGCACCCGGGGCGGCACCTTGGGCAGCAGCCGGCCGGACAGCTGGGTGGCACCGACGACGTTCATCACGACCAGGGGGAGCAGCGCGACACCGGTCCGGACCGCGGAGAAGCCCATGACGACCTGGAGTTGGTACGTGAGGAAGAGGAAGACGCCGAACAGCCCGAGCGTGGCCAGCGCCATCGTGCCGAAGGCCATGCCGCGGTTGCGGTCCGCCAGGATCCGTAGCGGCAGGAGCGGGTGGGGAAGCTTGGCCTGCAGGATCCCGAAGGCCACCAGGAGCACGCCGGCCGCGATCAGCGGCCGGACCACGCCGCCGGAACTCCAGCCCCGCTCACCGGCCTCGGAGAATCCGTAGACCATGGCCGCGATGCCCCCGCACCCGGTGAGCGCGCCGAGCACGTCGATCCTCGCCTCCACGCGGCCGGGCGGGTTGGGCAGGGTGGCCAGCGCACCGAGCATGGCCACCAGGGCGATCGGGATGTTGACGTACATGCACCAGCGCCAGTCGAGAGCGCTGGTGATGAGCCCTCCGCCGACCAGGCCGAGGCCGCCACCGGCGGTGAGCACGGCCGTGTAAACGCCGATGGCCTTGCCGCGCTCCCGCTGTTCGGGGAACATCGCCACCAGCAGCGCCAGGGTCGAGGGGGCGAGCAACGCCGCGAAGATCCCCTGTCCACCGCGGGCGACGATCAGCTCCCACTCGGACTGCGCGGTGCCACCGATCGCGGAGGCCACGGCGAAGCCCAGCACACCAGCCACCAGAGTGCGCTTGCGGCCCATCCGGTCGGCGATCCGCCCACCGAGCAGCAGCAGCCCGCCGAAGGCCAGGGTGTAGGCCGTCACCACCCACTGGCGGCTGGCATCGGACATCCCCAGGTCGGTCTGGGCAGTGGGCAGGGCGATCGTCACGATCGTCGTGTCCAAAGTGATCATCAGCTGC
>NZ_JBEZUT010000214.1:0-14969 GCF_040636595.1 Kitasatospora sp. NPDC036755 | reverse complement strand
CGCTCGGACTGAAAGAGAGCTGATACCGCGTGAGTGCGAACCCCCTGCCGGAGCGGGAACCCGCCCTGCCCCCGAAGGCGCCGGACTCCGGGCCTGCACCTCGGCCTGCCGGCCCGCAGCAGGGCGAGCGCCAGCGGGTACGGCAGGCCGGTCGGCCGCAGCGCCTCGACCGCGGCGGCCCATCCCCGCGCGGTGTCCGCGCCCTCGGCGCGGGCCAGTTCGGCCTCCAGCAGCCGGGCCCAGCCGTGGTGCAGCGGCGCCCGGGGCCGCAGCTCGGCGGCGGCCGCGGCGATCGCCGCCAGCGTCCCGGGCCGGCCCGCCTCGGCCTGCGGCAGGCCCCGGCTGTCCGCCTCCACCGCGGCGGCCTCGGCCAGCAGCGGGTAGACGTCGGACTCGTTGCCCGTGCGGCCCTCCTCCGCGAGCGCGGCGAGCAGCTCGGCCCGGGCCTCCAGCGGCCGCCCGCCGTGGGCGGCGAGCCGGACGGCCAGCAGACTGATCGGCACGCTGTGCTGCACCTGGCCGCGGCTGTTGGCCGCCCGGGCCTGCGCGAGCATGGTCGCCGCCGTCGCGGGGTTCCCGTCCAGCAGGGCGAGGTCGCCGCGCATCCGGTCCAGGAACTCGGCGTGGGTGCCGGTCAGGCTGGGCAGTTCGTAGCGGGCCAGCACCTCGTTGGCCTCCCGGACCCGCCCGAGGTCGGCCAGCGCCTCGACCAGGTTGCCGGTCAGGATCGCGCCGATGTTGCGCAGCAGGCCGTTGCCGTCCGCGAACTCCAGCCCCTCCCGGGCCAGCCGGACGGCCTCCTCGGGCCGGCCCAGCCCGCGCTGCATGCTGGCCAGGTTGTTGATGCCGCGCAGCAGGAGGTCGGGCACGCCCAGCAGGCGGGCCCGCTCGACCGCGCCGGCGAGTTCGGCGAGCCCGCCCTCGGCGTCGCCCTGCACGTCGTAGCGCAGTCCGCCGAGGGTCATCCGGGCGTGCACCTCGACCGAGTGGGCGCCGACCTCCCGGGCGATCCGGATCGCCCGCTCGGCCAGCTCGATGTGTTCGGGCCCCGGGGTCTTGAGCATCGCCGACCCGGCGCTGAGCGCGAGCACCTCCGCCTGGACGGCGGACGGCGGCAGCCGCTCCACCAGCCGCAGCGCGTGGGCGATCTCCTCCTCGTCGCCGGACCGGCGCAGGCTGCCCAGCATCCGGGCCCGGTTGATCCGGAACCAGGCCGCGCGCACCGGGTGCTCGGTCTCGTCGACCAGCCGCGTCCCGCGCTTGGCGAGGCTCAGGCCGCGCTCGCGGTCGCCGCTGCGCCGGGCCGCGACCACCGCCTCGGCCAGCACGTCCTCCAGCTGGATGCGGTCGCCGTCCTCGTCGGCGGCGCCGTGGTCCCGGGAGCCGGGCGGGTAGGTCTCGGCCCAGTCGTACGGGCGGGTGTGCGCCAGCACCTCCTCGGAGACCAGGTCCCACAGCTCCAGGGCCCGCTCCAGCATGCCGAGTTGCTCGGCGAAGGCGTTGCGGCGGCGGGCCGCCCGGGCGGCGTCCAGGGCCGTCGGCAGGGCGCGGGCCGGATCGTGCGCGTGGTACCAGTAGTTGGCCAGCCGGGCGGCCAGCGCGTCGCCGGGGACCAGCTGCGGCTGGGCCTCCACCGCGAGCGCGAACTTCCGGTTGATCCGGTGCCGTTCGCCGGGCAGCAGGTCGTCCGAGACCGCTTCGCGGACCAGCGCGTGGCGGAACCGGTAGCCCTCGCCCTCGCTGTCCGGGCGCAGGATGTTGGCGCCGACGGCGACCCGCAGCGCCTCGATCAGCGCTTCCTCGTCGCCGCCCAGGACGGCGGACAGCAGGGCGTGTTCGACGTGCGAGCCGCCCTCGGCGGCGATCCGCACGACCCGCTGGGCCTCCTCGTCCAGGCCCTCGACCCGCACCAGCAGGATGTCCCGCAGCGAGTCGGTCAGCCCGGCGCCGAAGCCGTCCTCGGAGGCGGTGGCCAGTTCCTCGACGAAGAACGGGTTCCCTTCGGAGCGGCGGTGGATGCGGTCCACCAGCTGGCGGTCCGGGGTGGTGGTGCCGAGGATGCCGGCCAGCTGGGCGGCCACCTCGCGGCGGTCGAACCGCGCCAGCTCCAGCCGCTGGACGGTGCGCAGCCGTTCGAGCTCGGCCAGGAAGGGCCGCAGCGGGTGCCGGCGGTGGAGGTCGTCGGTGCGGTAGGTGGCGACCAGCAGCACCCGGGAGCGGTGCAGGGTGCGCACCAGGAAGGCGAGCAGCTCGCGGGTGGAGCGGTCGGACCAGTGCAGGTCCTCGACGGCGAGGACGAGGGTACGCTCCGCGCCGAGCCGTTCGAACAGCCTCGCGGTGTGCTCGAACAGCCGGGCCCGGCTGTACTCGTCGTTGGGTTCGCCGTCCACCTCGCCGAACTCGGAGAGCAGCAGGGCGAGATGGCCCTCGCTGCCGGCGGCGGCGGCCTCCAGCTCGGCGCCGAGCGAGCGGTGCAGCCTTCGCAGCGCGGCGGCCAGCGGCGCGTACGGCAGGCCCTCGGCGCCGACCTCCAGGCAGCTGCCGAGCGAGGTGACGGCCCCCTGGGCGGCGGCCCGCGCCAGGAACTCCTCCAGCAGCCGGGTCTTGCCGACCCCCGCTTCGCCGCCGATCAGGACGGCCTGCGGGTTGCCGGTGCCCGCACGGCGCAGCGCGTCGGTCAGCTCGGTGATCTCGCTGCCGCGGCCGACGAAGACGGGGCTGACCGATGTCTGCTGCATGGAGGCGAGCATGCCATAGCCGGTGGGGCCCGGCCGAGGGGATATCTCCCCAGGCGAACGGGGCGAAGGGCCCGAATGCCCGGAGGGGGAGACGCCCGTTCGCAGCGTCTCCCCCTCCAGGGTTCCTCCGGCACCGTCGGGGTGCCGCACCGTCAGCACTCGGGCCGACGCACGGGGCGCCGCTGGAAGCGGGCGGCCACCGGGCGCTGCCGCAGGCGGCGGGCCTCCTTGGCCTCGCGCACCAGGCGCTCGTGCTCGGCGCGGGCCACGAGCTCGTGGGCCTGTTGCTGGAAGGTCTGGTACTCGATCATTTCCGGTTCCCCCTGTGGGCCGCGTTCCGCTGTTTCCCTGACGAGTAAGAGCTTCCTCCGCCAGTGGGGGGTGCCGCATCGGGAGCGTTCCGCATCTTCCGGCGCCCGGATGCCTTAGATCGGGCGCAGATCGGCCGCCAGAAAAGGTTTAAGGCCCCATCCCACCCAGATACATAGGTGAGATGGGGCCTTAGGCCTTACTTAGAGGGCCTTAGATGCCTTAGGAGCCTTAGGAAGGCAGGCTTGACGGCCCTGGCTGTCGCCTCAGGCGGAGACGCCCAGCTTCTCCAGGATCAGGTCCTTGACGCGGGCCGCGTCGGCCTGGCCGCGGGTGGCCTTCATGACCGCCCCGACCAGCGCGCCCACGGCCTGGACCTTGCCGTCGCGGATCTTGGCGGCGATCGCCTCGTTCTCGGCGATGGCCTGGTCGACGGCGGCGCCCAGCGCGGAGTCGTCCGAGACCACGGCCAGGCCGCGCTTCTCGACGATCTCGTCCGGCTCGCCCTCGCCGGCCAGCACGCCCTCGATGACCTGGCGGGCCAGCTTGTCGTTCAGCTTGCCCTCGGCGACCAGCGCGGCGACCCGGGCGACCTGCGCCGGGGTGATCGGCTGCTCGGTCAGCTCGGTGCCGGTCTCGTTGGCGCGGCGGGCCAGCTCGCCCATCCACCACTTGCGGGCCTGGTCGGCCGGGGCACCGGCCGCGATGGTCTCCTGGATCGGCTCCACCGCACCGGCGTTGAGCACCGACTGCATGTCCTTGTCGGACAGGCCCCACTCGGCCTGCAGCCGGGCGCGGCGCACCCGCGGCAGCTCGGGCAGGGCGGCGCGCAGCTCCTCGACCCACGCGCGGGCGGGGGCCACCGGCACCAGGTCCGGCTCGGGGAAGTAGCGGTAGTCCTCGGCGTTGTCCTTGATCCGGCCCGAGGTCGTGGAGCCGTCCTCCTCGTGGAAGTGACGGGTCTCCTGGACGATGGTGCCGCCGTCGGTCAGGACGGTGGCGTGCCGCTGGATCTCGAACCGGGCGGCCCGCTCCACGCTGCGCAGCGAGTTGACGTTCTTGGTCTCCGAGCGGGTGCCGAACTTCTCGGTGCCGTTCGGACGCAGCGACAGGTTGACGTCGCAGCGCATCTGGCCCTTGTCCATGCGCGCCTCGGAGACGCCCAGCGACTTGATGACCTCGCGCAGCTCGGCCACGTACGCCTTGGCGACCTCGGGGGCGCGCTCACCGGCGCCGACGATCGGCTTGGTGACGATCTCGATCAGCGGGATGCCGGCCCGGTTGTAGTCGAGCAGCGAGTGGGTGGCGCCGTGGATGCGGCCGGTGGCCCCGCCGACGTGGCTGGACTTGCCGGTGTCCTCCTCCATGTGGGCGCGCTCGATCTCCACCCGGAAGGTCGTGCCGTCCTCCAGCTGCACGTCGAGGTAGCCGTTGAAGGCGATCGGCTCGTCGTACTGCGAGGTCTGGAAGTTCTTGGGCATGTCCGGGTAGAAGTAGTTCTTCCGCGCGAACCGGCACCACTCGGCGATCTCGCAGTTCAGCGCCAGGCCGATCTTGACCGCGGACTCCACGCCCACCGCGTTGACCACCGGCAGCGAACCCGGCAGACCCAGGCAGGTCGGGCAGGTCTGGCTGTTCGGCTCGGCACCCAGCTCGGTCGAGCAACCGCAGAACATCTTGGTCTTGGTGCCCAGCTCGACGTGGACCTCAAGGCCCATCACCGGGTCGTACGACGCGAGAGCGTCCTCGTAGGAGACCAGGTTCATGACGCTCACAGCGTCCCTTCTCACTTGAAGCTTGGGAGGTACGGGCCCGGCCGCCGCGGTCGCGCGGGGCCGGGCTGGGGCGTGTCCTGCGGGTCCTCGCCGGGTCCCAAACCCGCGGGACACGCCCTGGGCGCTCGGCTCAGCCCAGCAGCACGTCGTCGGAGCCCAGCCGGCGCAGCTCGCGCACCAGCAGGGCCGTGCCGGTGACCAGCGCGGCGGCACCGACCAGGGCGTTGACCAGCTTGAGGGTGTCGCTCTCCTCGCGGGCCTTGCGGACGTCCTTGGCGATGGAGATCGCGCCGAAGGCGCTGGTGCCGATGGACAGCCACAGACCGGGCTTGCTGTGCTTGAAGCCCTTGAGCGAAGCGGACTGGGACTTGGCCTTCTCGATCTTGCTCACAGTGCCGGTGCCTCCTCCAGCAGGGTGTGCCCCCACTTGTCGTTGAGTGCGGCCTCGACGGCGCCGCCCACGCGGTACAGGCGGTCGTCCGCCATCGCGGGAGCGATGATCTGGAGGCCGACCGGGAGATTGTCCTCCGGTGCCAGGCCGACCGGCAGCGACATGGCCGCGTTGCCCGCCAGGTTCGACGGAATCGTGCACAGGTCGGCCAGGTACATCGCCATCGGGTCGTCGGCGCGCTCGCCGATCGGGAAGGCGGTGGTCGGCGTGGTCGGCGAGACCAGGACGTCCACGCCCGCGAAGGCGGCGTCGAAGTCGCGCGAGATCAGCGTGCGGACCTTCTGGGCCGAGCCGTAGTAGGCGTCGTAGTAGCCCGAGGACAGCGCGTAGGTGCCCAGGATGATGCGGCGCTTGACCTCCGGGCCGAAGCCGGCCTCGCGGGTCAGGGCGGTGACCTCCTCGGCCGAGCGGCTGCCGTCGTCGCCGACCCGCAGGCCGTAGCGCATGGCGTCGAAGCGGGCCAGGTTGGAGGAGCACTCGCTGGGCGCGATCAGGTAGTACGCCGGCAGCGCCAGGGTGAAGGACGGGCAGGAGACCTCGACGACCTCGGCACCCAGCTCGCGCAGCAGCTCCACCGACTCGTCGAAGCGCTGCATCACGCCGGCCTGGTAGCCCTCGCCGGCGAACTCCTTGACGACGCCGATCCGCATGCCGCGGATGTCGCGCATCTTCGCGGCCTCGACCACGGCCGGGACCGGCGCGTCGATCGAGGTGGAGTCCAGCGGGTCGTGACCGGCGATGGCCTCGTGCAGCAGGGCCGCGTCCAGCACCGTGCGGGCGCACGGGCCGCCCTGGTCCAGGCTGCTGGAGAACGCCACCAGGCCGTAGCGGGACACCGAGCCGTAGGTCGGCTTGACGCCGACGGTGCCGGTGACGGCGCCGGGCTGGCGGATCGAGCCGCCGGTGTCGGTGCCGATCGCCAGCGGGGCCTCGTAGGCGGCCAGCGCGGCGGCCGAACCGCCGCCGGAGCCACCGGGGATGCGGGAGAGGTCCCACGGGTTGCCGGTCACGCCGTAGGCGGAGTTCTCGGTGGAGGAGCCCATCGCGAACTCGTCCATGTTGGTCTTGCCGAGGATGACCACGTCGGCGTCCTTGAGACGGCTGGTCAGCGTGGCGTCGTACGGCGGGATCCAGCCCTCGAGCATCTTCGAGCCACAGGTGGTCGGGATGCCCTTGGTGGTGAAGACGTCCTTGAGCGCGAGCGGGACGCCGGCCAGCGGGCCCAGCTCCTCGCCCTTGGCGCGCTTCTCGTCGACGGCCCTGGCCGCGGCCAGCGCGCCCTCGGTGTCGACGTGCAGGAAGGCGTTGACCTTCTTGTCGACCGCGTCGATGCGGTCCAGGTGGGCCTGCGCGACCTCGACGGCGGACACCTCGCCCTTGGCGATGGCACCCGCGGTCTCGGCGGCGGTGAAACGGATCAGTTCGGTCATCTCGGTCAGTCCTCCCCGAGGATCTGCGGCACACGGAAACGCTGCTCCTCGGCGGCGGGGGCGCCGGACAGCGCCTGCTCCGGAGTGAGCGACGGCCGCACCTCGTCCGCACGCATGACGTTGGTCAGCGGCAGCGGGTGGGAGGTCGGCGGGACGTCCTGTCCGGCGACCTCGGAAACGCGGGCGACCGCGCCGATGATCACGTCGAGCTGCTCGGCGAAGTGGTCCAGCTCTTCGGGCTTCAGCTCAAGACGCGACAGCCGGGCGAGGTGGGCGACCTCCTCGCGCGTGATGCCAGGCATGCAGCGATCCTCAGGGTGAGTTCTGGTGAGACCCGGCGGTGCCTTGCGGGCGGTGCCGGGCCCGGGCAGGAGCAGCCGGGTTCGGCGCTCCGTCCTCGTGGTCTTTGGACCCCATCCTATGGGGCCCGGCCCACGCCCCGGCCAACGAGTGAGCCGCGGCGCCCGTCACCCGTGTCCGTCACCGCTCCCGGCGGGCCTACTGGGGCCGGGTGCGGGCCCAGCCCTGCGGCTTGATCTCCCGGTGCGCGGCCTGCACCACCTGGGCCACCGGCGGCAGCGTGGGCGGGATGACCGGCGGCCGGACCGGCGGGAGCGTCGGCGGCAGCACCGGCGGGCGGACCGGCGGCCGGGCCGGCGGGGCGATCGGCTTGGCGCCCTGGACCGGCTGGAAGCCCGCGTGCAGCTGGGGCGGCACGCCGAGCCGCTCCACCGGCGGGGCGCCGGTGCGGTGCACCCGCAGCCAGGCGGTGGCCTGCTCGGCCGGCAGCGCGGCCGACACCAGCCAGCCCTGGACGGCGTCCACGCCCATGCAGTGCAGCCGTTCCCAGGTCTCGTCGTCCTCGACGCCCTCCGCGACCACGGTCAGGCCCAGCGAGTGGGCGAGTTCCACGGAGCAGCGGACCACCGCCGCGTCGTGGTCGTCGGCGACCATCCGGGAGACGAAGGAGCGGTCGATCTTCAGCTCGCCGACCGGCAGGCTGCGCAGCCGCACCAGCGAGGAGTGCCCGGTGCCGAAGTCGTCCAGGGACATCCCGACGCCGTAGCCGCGCAGTTCGGCCAGGGTGTCGGCGGCCCGCCGGGAGTCGTCCAGCAGCAGCCGCTCGGTGATCTCCAGCTGGAGCGCGTGGGCCGGCACCTGGTGGCGCACGAGATGGCCGGCCACCCGCTGGGCGAAGCCGGGGTTGAGCACGTCGCGCGGCGAGACGTTGACCGCGACCTGCACCTGGAGGCCCTGGTCGCGCCAGTAGGCGAGCTGGCCGACGGCCGCCTCCAGCACGTAGTCGGTGAGCCGGGGCATCAGGCCGCTGGACTCGGCGAGCCCGACGAACTCGTCCGGCGAGACCTTCCCCTGACCGGGCCGTTCCCAGCGCAGCAGCGCCTCCAGGCCGACCACCCGGCCGTCGAAGGCCACCTTCGGCTGGTAGTGCAGCTGCACCTCGCCGGTCTCCAGCGCCCGGCGCAGGTCCCCCAGCAGCCCGATCCGGTACGGCGTGTCGGCGTCCTGGGTCTCGTCGTACTGGGCGACGCCGCAGCACCCGCGCTGGGCGTGGCCCATCGCGACGTCGGCGCGGCGCAGCAGCGACTCGGCGTCCTGGGCGTGCTGCGGGTAGACGCAGACGCCGGCGCTGGCCTCCAGGACGAGCAGCAGCCCGTCCAGCCGGATCGGGGCGGCCAGTTCGGCGATCAGCGCCTTGGCGACCCGCTCCAGGCTGTCCGGGCAGTTGATGCCGGGCAGCAGGACGGCGAACTCGTCGCCGCCCATCCGGGCCACCATCGGGCGGCCGCGGCGGTAGTGCCGGGGCAGGCCGGCGAAGACGTCGTCGATGGACTCCCGGGTGGCGCTGCCGGCCGGGCCGCCGGAGCGCAGGGCCCGGTGCAGCCGGCGGGCGATGTGAACCAGCAGCCGGTCACCGGCCGTATGACCGAGTGTGTCGTTGAGTGATCGGAAGCGATCGAGATCGAGCAGGATGAGACCGACGCTGTAGCCCTGCTGACACTGTGCGATCGCCTCCTGGGCGGCCAACAGCAGGGCCTGACGGTTGGGCAGATCCGTCAGCGGGTCGGTCAGCTGGTCGCGGGCGCGGTCCCGGGCGATCCGCCAGGCCGCCACCAGCACCGCCAGGGGCACGGCGAACAGCGGCAGCAACTCGGGCTCGTACCGGTAGACCAGGACGGCCAGCGGGATGAGCGGCGCGGCTCCGGCCAGCAACACGCCGAGCAGCAGGACCGCCCCCGCCACCCCCTGCGGCGGGCGTGTGGGCGCACCGCCGGTCGTACGATCCATAAGCCCTGTCCTCCGTCGGGCCCGCCCCGTCAGGCCGCCTTACGGTGAGGCACCGTGCCGGTACCGACAGCTGCCGGGCATGGAGCGACCCCGAGGAGCACCGGCCCAGCCGGTGCCCCCACCCCTGCTGACACTCTGTTGCGCTCCAGGGTATGTCGGGGTCCACCCGGTGGGCAGACTTTCGGACAACCGGAAACGCGCCACCGCGCCGGGGTGTCGCACAGTGACACAATGCCCGCTTTCACCGTGCGGCACCCGGTGACGCCGCATCAGGACGATAACAACCCCGATCCGGTCGTCGGCCGCTCGGGTCGGCCCGGGATCAGCCCTCGACGGGCTCCTCCTGCGCCCCTCCGGCCCCCTCCGGCTCCGGAAGCCCCAGGTGGGCCCGGGCGGCGGCCGGCCCGTCGGCGAGCAGGACGGTGAACCCGGCGTCGTCCAGGACCGGCAGGCCGAGCTGAACAGCCTTGTCGTACTTGGACCCGGGGTTGTCACCGGCGACCACAAAATCGGTCTTCTTCGAAACCGAACCGGTCACCTTCGCTCCGCGCGAGGTCAGCGCCTCCTTGGCGCCGTCCCGGGTGTGGCCCGCCAGGGTGCCCGTCACCACGACGGTCAGCCCCTCCAGCGGGCGCTCCGCCTCCTCCTCGTCCGCGAACTCCTCGGTGAAGCGGACACCGGCCTCCTTCCAGCTCCTGAGGATCTCCCGGTGCCACTCCTCCGCGTGCCACTCCCTGATCGAGCGGGCGATGATCGGGCCGACCCCCTCGACGGCCGCCAACTGCTCCTCGCTCGCCTCGAAGATCTTCTCCAGGTCGCGGAACTCCCGGGCCAGCGCCTGCGCGGCGACCGGGCCCACGTGCCGGATCGACAGACCGTTGACGAACCTCCAGAGCGGCCGCTCCTTCGCCGCGTCCAGGTTGTCGATCAGGGCCTGGAGCGACTTCTTCGGCTCGCCCTTGGTGGTGGCGAAGAAGAAGACCTCCTTCTCCTTGCCCGTCCGGTCGTCCAGCTTCGGCATGCCGGTCTTCGGGTCCCGGACCAGCACCTTGATCGGCAGCAGCTTCTCCTGCGTCAGCCCGAAGATGTCGGCCTCGTTCTTCACCGGTGCCTCGGCCGGCTCCAGCGGCTGGGTCAGCGCGGTGGCCGCGACGTAGCCGAGCCCCTCCACGTCCAGGCACTGCCGGCCGCCGAGAAAGGCGATCCGCTCCCGGATCTGGGCCGGACACAACCGCGCGTTGGGGCAGCGCAGATCGATGTCCCCCTCGGCCATCGGGCGCAGCTCGCTGCCGCACTCCGGGCAGTGCGAGGGCATCACGAAGGCCTGCTCGGTGCCGTCCCGCAGGTCGTACACCGGGCCGAGGATCTCCGGGATGACGTCGCCGGCCTTGCGCAGCACGATGGTGTCGCCGAGCAGCACGTCCTTGACCTTGACGACGTCCTGGTTGTGCAGCGTCGCGTACTGCACCATCGAGCCGGCCACCTTCACCGGCTCGGCCAGCACCGCGTACGGGGTGGCCCGGCCGGTGCGGCCGATGCCGACCTTGATCTCCGCCAGCTTGCCGGTGACCTCCTCCGGCGGGTACTTCCAGGCGATCGCCCAGCGCGGGGACTTCGAGGTGGCGCCGAGCCGGCCCTGCAGGGCGATCTCGTCCACCTTGACGACCACGCCGTCGATCTCGTGCTCGACCGAGTGCCGCTGCTCGCCGAAGTGCTTGATGAACGCCCGCACCTCGGCGAGCGTCCCCACCACCTTGTTGTGCCGGGCGGTGGGCAGGCCCCAGTCGTGCAGCAGCTGGTAGGCGTGCGACTGGTTGTCGATGTCGAAGCCGACCCGGGCGCCGATGCCGTGCACCACCATGTGCAGCGGGCGGGAGGCGGTGACGTGCGGGTCCTTCTGGCGCAGCGAACCGGCGGCGGCGTTGCGGGGGTTCATGAACAGCCGGATCATCGACCGGGGGCGCTTGCCCTCCTTGGCGCGCTCCTCGTTCTCCTGCCGGCGGCGCTCGTTCTCCTCCGCGAAGGAGGCGTTGAGCGCGTCGAAGGCCTCGGTCGGGAAGTAGACCTCGCCGCGGATCTCGACCAGCTCGGGGATGTTCTCGCCCTTGAGCCGGTGCGGGATCTCCTTGATGGTGCGGACGTTGGGGGTGATGTCCTCGCCGACCCGACCGTCGCCGCGCGTCGCCGCCTGCGTCAACTGGCCGTTCTCGTACGTGAGGTTGACGGCCAGGCCGTCCACCTTGAGCTCGCACAGGTAGTGGTAGTCGATGCCGTGCAGCTCGGTGGCGACCCGGTCCGCCCAGGCGGCCAGCTCCTCGTCGTCCATCGCGTTGTCCAGGCTGAGCAGCCGCTCGCGGTGCTCGACCTCGGCGAACAGCGCGGTGGGAGCGCCGCCGACCCGCTGACTCGGCGAGTCCGGGGTGACCAGGGCCGGGTGCTCGGCCTCGATCCCCTCCAGCTCCCGCATCAGCGCGTCGAACTCGGCGTCGCTGACGATCGGCGCGTCCTGCTGGTAGTACCGGGCCCGGTGGTCGGTGATCTCCTGCGCCAGCTCGGCGTGCCGCCTGCGCACCTCCGCCGGGACGTCCTCCCAGCCCTCGACAGCCGTCACCGCAAGCCCTCCTACGTTCTCATTCCGGGTTGTCCACCAGGCTCTGCGCCGCCCGCACCGCGGACGACAGCGCCCCGCGCGCGTACGCCGGGGACGCCCCGGCCAGCCCGCAGGTCGGCGTCACGAGCACACGGCGGCCCAGCAGCTCCGGGGCGAACCCGAGCCTGCGCCACAAGGTCCTGACACCCTGGACACTACCGGCAGGGTCGGACACTGCCTGGTCAGTGGAGGGGACGACACCAGCGAGGATCATCGTGCCGCCCTCCACGGCCTCCCCCAGGTCGTCGTCCTGGCGCTCGGAGAGGAGCGAGAAGTCCAGGGAGATCCCGGCCACCCCGGCCCGGCGCAGCAGCGGCACCGGCACGTCCGGCGCGCACGAGTGCACCACCACCGGCGCGTCCAGGCTCCGGACCACCTCCCGCAGCACCTCCTCGGCGACCTGCCGGTCCACCGAACGCAGCCGCTGGAAACCGCTGGCCGTCTTCACCGACCCGGCCAGCACGGCGGGCAGCGAGGGCTCGTCCAGCTGCAGCACCACCTCCGCACCGGGCACCCGCCTGCGGACGTCCGCGAGGTGCCGACGCAGCCCCTCCGCGAGCGAACCCGCGATGTCCCGGCAGGCGCCGGGATCGGAGAGCGCCTTCTCCCCGTGCCTGAGCTCGATGCTCGCCGCCAGCGTCCACGGGCCGACCGCCTGGACCTTCAGCGCGCCCTGGTAGCCCTGGGTGAACTCCTCCAGCGCGTCCAGGTCCTCGCCGAGCCAGGAGTGGGCCCGCCGGGTGTCCCGGCCGGGACGGTCGGTGAACCGCCAGCCGCTCGGCTCGGTCTGCGCGAACAACTCGACCAGCAGACCGGCGCCGCGGCCGATCATGTCCGCCCCCGGCCCGCGGGCGGGCAGCTCGGGCAGGAACGGCAGGTGCTCCAGGGCCCCGGTGGAGGTCTTGGCTGCCTCCCGGGCGTCGGTACCGGGCAGCGAACCGACGCCGGTGGCGGCGCCGCGCAGGTCGGGGAAGGGAAGTGGGGTGCTCACCCGCCCGAGCCTACTCAGCCGGACGGCCCCGGTGCCGAGCGCGGGGCTCGGCACCGGGGCCGTCGGGGTGGGGCGGGGATCAGTAGGACTGGTAGCCGAACAGGTCGACGACCAGGTGCAGCGGGGCGCCGCTGGCGTTGTAGAAGGAGATCCTGCCGTCCTTCACCGGAACGACTACCTGGTTCGCGATGGTCTCCCCCGACAGGAAGTTCAGGTTCGAGGCGTTCGGCGCCGCGTCCCCGTGCGGGTAGACGGTCAGGTGCCCGTCGGTGCCCGGCTCGGTGACCGTCACGTTCAGGGTCACCGCCGCGACGCTCGGCGAGACGTTGATCGGGATGTCCTGGGTGCCCCAGGCCGGGACGGTGCCCACAGGACGGGTCTCCCACGGCCACTCGGGCCATCGGGTGATCTGCCGGGTGTCGAGGATCCGAACCGGCCCGGTCGGCCGGTAAGTGACCTTGCCCTCGGTCGCGTAGTAGCCCGCCAGATCGGCGATCAGGTGGACGGTGCCGCCGGATGCGTTGTAGAACGACACCTTGCCGTCCTTGACCGGCACCGTCACCAGGTTCGGAATCGACCGCCCGGCAGGCCAGTTCAGGTTCGACGAGCTCGGAGCAACATCACCGTGCGGATACACCGTCAGGTGCCCGTCGGCCTGCGGCTCCGTCACCGTCACGTTCATCGTCACCGCCGTCACACCCGACGCCGGAACCCCCGCCACACCGGTGACCGGAAGGTCTACGGTGCCCCAGGCCGGAACCGCCCGCGCCGCCGGAACACCGATCGGCGCCCGGGTGTCCAGCAGCCGCGTCGGGCCTTGAGCGTGAAAAAGCGAACCCTTCGGGTCGTTGCTGTAGTAGCCCGCCAGGTCCGCGATCAGGTGCACCGTGCCGCCGGAGGCGTTGTAGAACGACACCTTGCCGTTCCGCACCGGTACCGTCACCTGGTTCGCGATCGTCTGCCCGGCCGACCAGTTGAGGCTCGACGAGTTCGGCACCGACGAAGCGTTCGGGTACACGGTCAGGTGCCCGTCCTGCTGCGGATCGGTGACCGTCACGTTCATCGTCACTGCATCGAGACCGCTCGCCGGCACACCGGCCACACCCTCCAGCTGGAGATCGACTATGCCGCCCGCCGGAACCGTCTGAGCCGCAGGGACACCGATCGCCGCGCGAGTGTCCAGCAGACGTGTCGGACCGGACGGGGTGAAGGTGCTACCGACGTCCGTCCGCTCGATCGCGCCGCGGTCACGGATACCGCTGTCGGTACCGATGTTGACAGTGAGTGGGTCGTCCACTGCGGCGGCACCGCTGACATCGGTCGACAGCATGCCCGGGGCGGTCTCGTCCGCCGAGTCGATCCTGTGGTCGACCGGTGCAAGCGGGCCCCTCGGCCCATACACGGACTCGACGAAGTCGTGCGCTCCCTGACCAGTGGCCGTGGTGAACGCCTGCTGGCTCGGATAGGTGGCCCCTCCCCAGTTGTAGGCCACCCCACCGCTGCCACCCGGGTTGATCAAATTGTAGTCGGCCTTGGTACCCACCATGGCGTCCGCCGCGATGGTGAGCCCCGTGGAGGCAGCCGGATCTGAGCACCGGTCCCACGGTTCGGTCACCACGTTGTTCTCGACCACCGCACCGGACGAAGCGCCGTCCAGAACGATCCCCGCAGAGCACACCGGTTCGACCGTGTTCGCCACCACGACGGTGTTTGGGGCATCCCTGACTACGATGCCGGCCAGCCCACCGGCACTGACGTTCCGGAACACGTTGGTGGTCAGGACAGTCCCGGTTGAACCTCCGTCGACCTGAACCGCCGGGCCATACCCGTACTTGTACTCGCTCCGAGCCCAGGTGACCTTGTCGGAGGCATTGGTGATCCGGACTCCGCTGCCCCAGACCGCGACGTTCGTGAACGAGACGTCGTGCCCGCCGTCGACCACCACAGCGGGACTCAGAGTGCTGTGCACCGCCAGATTCTCGAACCGCAGGTGGCTGGCTCCCTTGACCACGATGGTGTTGTCCCAGTTGCCCGGACCGCCGAGGAGCTGGACGCCACCGTTCCTGCTACGGAAGGTGATCGGGGCCTCAGCGGTCCCGGAACGAGTCAAGGCCAACGCGGTGTCACGGTATTCGGCCGCAGCGATCTCGACTGTCTGACCTGGTTGAGCGGCAGCGGCCGCCGCACTCACTGTGCAGTACGGCGCCGCCTGGGTACCGGTGCCGCTGTCGGTGCAGTGGGCGTAGCCGGCGTTGTTGACGTAGAGCGTGCCGCCCGCCGCGGCCGCGGTGCCCGCGGCGGCGGCCGGCAGGCCGACC
>NZ_JBEZUT010000213.1:0-15071 GCF_040636595.1 Kitasatospora sp. NPDC036755 | reverse complement strand
GCGCCGGCGCCCGCGCCCGCGCCCGCGCCCGCGCCGAACAGCGTCAGACCGTAGCCCTGCATCGGCGGGAACGCACGGGCGGCGCCCTCCCTGGCCCGTGCGCGGATCGCGGCCTCCGGGAACCCGGGGGCGCTCAGGACTCCGCTCACGGCGAGACCACCCCGGGGACCTTCGGGAAGGGCGTGGCCTGCCACACGGCGTCGAGCCCGGCGACGTAGCGGGTGAGCCGCTCGATGCCGATGCCGAAGCCGGCGCTGCCGGGGATCCCCTCCCGGACCATCTTCAGGTACCACTCGTACTTGGCCGGGTTCTCGCCGCTCTCCCGCATCCGGGCGATGATCCGCGCGTAGTCGAACTCGCGCTCGCTGCCGCTGATCAGCTCGCCGAAGCCCTCGGGGGCGATGAGGTCGAAGTTGCGCAGGACCTCCGGGCGCTGCGGGTCCTCGCGGTCGTAGAAGCCGCGCGAGCCCTTGGGGTAGTCGACGATGAAGAACGGCGTGTCGGACTTGTGCGAGAGCAGGCCCTCGCCCTGCCAGTCGATCTCGGCGTCGTGGTTCTGCTCGTGGCCCAGCCCCGACAGTTCGGCGATCGCGTCGCCGTGGCTGATCCGGTCGAACGGGGTGTTGCGGGTGAGCAGCGGGGTGAAGACGTCCGCGTCGCGCCCCAGGACCTCCAGTTCGGCGCCCATCGTCCGGACCACGCGGTCGACGGCGGCGGTCACGATGGACTGCGCCACGCCCATCGCGTCCTGCTGGGTGGCGCCGGCGATCTCCACGTCGAACTGGTGGAACTCGGCCAGGTGGCGGCCGATGTTCGCGGTCTCGAGCGGTTCGAGCCGGACGTTCGGCGCGACGTAGAACACCTTGTCGAAGGAGAGCAGCGAAGCCTGCTTGTAGAGGATCGCGCTGGTCATCAGCTTGTAGCGGTGGCCGTAGAAGTCGACGTCCACCTGCTTGGCGCCGCGGCCGCCCGGGTCCGTCACCGGCCCGATGATCGGCGGAAGAAGCTCCACGAACCCCTCGCCGAGGAGGAGTTCGCGGCCCGCCTGGACGATCTGGTTCTGGATCCGCAGCACGGACCGGGTCACGGGGCTCTTGAGGTGGTCCGGCAGCGCGCCGGGCCGTGCAGACTCGAACTGGCTGGTCAAGGGGTCTCTTCCTTCAGGTCTCTGGTCCTGTGGTTCCTTGGTCCTGCGGTTCTGTGCGGTCCTGCGGTTCTGTGCGGTCATACGGTTCCGCGGTCAAGCGGTTCCGCGGTCCTGCGGCCGTGCGGTCACGCGGTTCCCGCGCGGGTTCAGCCCGGGGCCCCGGGGATCCCGTCCAGCGCGGTGGCGGCCCGCTCGTCGAACGACCGCGCCACGTGGGACAGGGCGCGGAGCAGGTCCGCGGCGCTCATCGAGCGGTCGCCGCCGGATCCCCCGTGCGGCCGCACCGGCAGTGCGCCGGTGTGCGACCAGCGCAGCCGCCCGTCGGACTCGATGTAGCTCCTGGCCCGTCCTGCGTTGTCCGGGTGCAGGCAGTACGGGACGTCCAGCAGTCCCCGGTTGAACGCCTCCACCAGGGCGGCGCCCACGTCCGGATTGAGGCCGAGGACGGTGTCCACGAGCGCGGTCGCCTCGGCCAGGACCTCACTGTCCGCCCCGGTGTCCGGGGGCGCCGATCCGCCCGCGTTCTGGGCGGCCAGCGCCGCGATCTCCAGCGCCTCGACGTTCTCCGGGACGGTGGGGATGCGGTGCGCCTCGGCGGCCGTCTTGACGATGAGCCGCTCCGCTCCGGTGTGCACCGCCAGTTCGGCGGCCTGCTCCAGCAGCAGCAGGGCGCCGGAGCGGGTGCTGGGGTAGACCCCCATGTAGTTGTAGATCACGATATGGCGGTCGACGTCCGGCAGCAGCCGGTCGGCGAGCCGGCGCAGGGCCAGCACCGCCTCCCGGTCCTGTTCGGCGTTGGTCTGCTGCGCGTAGCTCAGCGAGACGCTGCGCAGCCCGTGCTGGCGGAAGAACACGCCTTCCAGGACGCTGATCGCCACCAGCAGGCTGGGCGGGCACAGTTGGCCGAGCATGCAGCCGCCGAAGGTCTCGACGTGCGGTTCGACGGAGCCGCCGCGGGCCCCGACCATCAGCTCGCAGGACTCCTCCCAGTTCCGCACCGCCTGGCGCAGCGGGAGCCGGCCGTACGGCAGGCAGTAGGAGACCGGGCCGCCTTCGGTGGTGTCGAGCCCCGCCTCCAGGGAGGCGGCGATGATGCCGCGGGGGCTCGCCGAGCCGTGCCGTACCTGGACCGGGAAGTCGCGCTCGCGCACGCCCTCCACGACCCCCCGGTTGGTCTCCCTGGGGTGGGTCCTGATCGGGTATCCGTTGAGGTCGCCGCCGCCGGCGACGGCCCGCCGGGCGTCGTCGAGCTTGCCGAGCCGGGTGTAGCTGTCCAGGGTGATCGTGCCGACCGTGGTGGCGTTGGCCCCCTTGACGGCGAGCAGCCCCTCCCGCATGGCCCGGGGGTCGCCGAAGCCCATGCGCGGCTGCACCACCAGGTCGCCCCGCTCGTGCGACCGCCGGACGAAGTCGGCGAACGCGTTGACCGGCGCGGCGTTCACGGGGTGGGGGCGGCGCGGAGCTCCTCGAGGACTCGGCCGGCCCGCCTCGCCTTCGCGGCGCGGAGGGTGGAGACGTACGTCTCGAACTCCGACAGCCCGGCGGACTCGTGGAAGACCGCGGAGTACCCGGCGGACAGCAGTCGGCGCGTCATGTCCTCGCCGGCCGTTCCGCCCGCCCCGGCCAGCAGCTGCCGGCCGGTGCCGAGCTTGCCGCCGATGACGATCGGCGTGCCCGCGAGTTCGGGGGTGGCGCGCAGCGCGGCGATGGCGGACAGTCCGTCGCTCTCGCCGTGGCCGTTGACGCTGCTGAGCACGATGAGGTCGGGGGCTTCGTGGCGGCATTCGGCCGCCAGTTCCGCGCCCGGCAGGCACGGGCCGAGGTTCTGCACCCGGTGTCCCCAGTCCTCCAGCTGGAGCTGGAGGAAGACCAGGTTCCAGGTGTGCGAGTCCGACTCGGTGCCGGTGACGATCACGTCGAGGGCGGTGTCCGTGCGCATCGTCAGTTCCTCTCGCTGGGGTCGAGGGCGGTGATCCTGGTCGGCAGGGTGCGCCAGACCTCCGGGGTGTAGAAGTGCCCGCCGGGGAGCACGTCGTGGCGGTACTCGCCGAGCGCCAGGGAGCGCCACTGCTCTCCGGCGTCGGCCTCGATGACGTCGTCGTCGGCGCCCGACAGCATCTGCACCGGCATGCTGACGGTGGCGCCGTCGGTGTACCGGAAGGTGTCCCGGACCCGGATGTCGGCGCGCATCAGCTCGACGCTCATCTCCTGGAGGTCGGGGTCCTCCAGCACGTGGGCCGGCATCAGGCCGTGGGTCTTCATCCAGAGCAGCAGGCCGTCGTCGTCGTCCTGCTGGGACGGGAACATGTCCCTGGGGGTGAGGCCGCGGGCGGGCGCGTTGGCGGAGGAGACGATCAGGTTCCGCGGCACCGGGCCGCCGGCGCGCTCGATCCGGGCGGCGACGTCGAAGGCCATCCAGCCGCCCATGCTGTGTCCGAAGAGCGCGTACGGCCCGTCGACGGCGGAGAGCACCGCCGCGGTGGCGTCCTCGGCGAGTTCCTCCCAGTCGGTGGCGAAGTCCTCCAGAAACCTGCCCTCCCGGCCGGGGTAGCAGATCGCGGACAGGGCGGTGTCGGCGGGCACGGCGTCGCCCCACAGGTGGTAGGAGGCCGTCCCACCGCCGCAGAAGCCCAGGCAGATCAGCGTCAGGGCGGCGTTCTTCGGCCGCCGGATGCTGATGACGGTGGTGTCCTGTGCGGTGTTCACTTGTCCTCCGTCCGACGGGACGCCACGAACTGCGCGAGCGAGCGCAGTTCGGGGTGCTGGTAGACCTCCTTGGTGGACACGGTGATCCCGAACTGCTTCTTCAGCCGCCCGATGACGCGCAGCGCGATGAGCGAGTGGCCGCCCAGCGAGAAGAAGTTGTCGGTGGCGCTGATGCCCTGGCGGCCGAGCACTTCGGACCACACGCCGGCGATCAGCGTCTCGAACTCGCCCTGCGGCTCGTCCCCGGGCTCCTGGTGGTCCTCGGCCCACAGGGCCTCGTCCACGGCGGGCAGGGCCCGGTGGTCCACCTTGCCGTTGACGCTCAGCGGCATGGCCTCCAGCGTGACGAAGGCCGACGGGACCATGAACGAGGGCAGCAGGCCGGACAGGTGTTCCTGGAGTTCCCGGGTGCGCGGGGCGCCGTCGCCCTCCGGGACGAGGTAGCCGACCAGCTGGTCGCCGGCGGTCGCGGTGCCGTGCAGGACGACGGCGGCGGTCCTGACCCGCGGGTGGACGGCCAGGGCGGCCTCGATCTCCCCGAGTTCCACCCGGTAGCCGCGGATCTTGACCTGCCGGTCGACCCGGCCCAGGTAGTCGAGGGTGCCGTCGGGGCGCAGCCGTACCCGGTCGCCGGTGCGGTACATCCGGCTGCCGGTGCCGGCCGGGTCGGCGACGAACCGCTGCGCGGTCAGCGCGGGCCGGCCGACGTAGCCGTTGGCCACGGAGGGGCCGGCGAGGTAGAGCTCGCCCGGCTCGCCGACGGGCGCGGCGTTCAGGGCCGCGTCGAGCACGTGGGCGGTGAACCCGGGCAGCGGGCGGCCGATGTGCGGGCCGTCGCCGGTGATCCAGGCCGCGGTGGCGTCCACCGTGCACTCGGTGGGGCCGTACAGGTTGACCGCCTCGACGGTGCCGGCGGCGCGGGCCTCGCCCAGTTCCCGCCAGACCTCGGCCGGAACCGGCTCGCCGCCCATGAACAGCCGCAGCACCCGGCCGTCGGCGGTGGGGGCGAGGAGGGCCTCGCGCAGCACGTCCCAGTGCGAGGGCGTCAGGTCCAGGTCGTCGACGGCGTGCTCGTCCAGGAGGGCGCGCAGCACGGCCGGGTCGGTGCGCTCGTTCTCGCCGATCACGACGATGCTGTCGCCCCGGCAGATCCGGGCCCACTGCTGGACGGAGGCGTCGAAGGAGATGCTCGCGTTCCAGGCCACCACGCGGGGCTCGGCGGCGTAGAAGCCGGCCTCCTCGAGGTCCGCGGCGAGCGCGGCGACGCCGCCCCGGGTGGCCTCCACGCCCTTCGGCGTGCCGGTCGAGCCGGAGGTGAAGATCACGTACGCCGGATCGGCCGGGTCCGCCTGGGCGGCCGGTGTGTCGGGCGCCGCGGTCCGGGCGGAGCGGGCGTCCGCGAGCGTGACGGCGTCGACCCCGGTGGGCCAGGCCGGCCCGCCGCCGGGCTCGGTGAGCACGGTCCGCAGGCCGGCGTCGGCCACCATGCGGGCGAGGCGCTCCTGCGGGTAGGCCGGGTCCAGCGGCACGTAGGCGGCGCCGGTCCGCCAGACGGCGAGCAGCGCGACGACGAGGTCCGCGCCGCGGTGCAGGCTGACGCCGACCCGGGTGCCGCGGCCGATCCCGCGCTCGGCCAGCCGCCCGGCCACCAGCCGTACTTCGTGGTCGAGTTCGGCGAAGGTCAGGGTGCGGTCGGTGCCGCGGACGGCCGTCCTGTCCGGGGTCGACCGGACGGCCCGTTCGAACCGGGCCACCGGGTCGGGCGGTGAGGTCCGGGCTGCCGGGGCCTGGGGCTCCTCGGTGATGCTCACACGGCACCGCCGGGCTGTGCCGAGGCCGCCACGGTGGGCCGGCAGTCGTCGAGTTCGACGGGGTTGCCCATCGCGACGACGATCCTGCGGTCGCCGCGGAACGGGTCGCGGCCGTGGGCGGTGAGGACGTTGTCGACGAGCAGGACGTCGCCCGGCTGCCAGGTCCGGCGCACGGTGGCCTCGGCGTACGCGGCGTTGATGGTGTCGAGCTCGTCCCGGGTGAGGGGTTCGCCGTCGGCCACGCCGGTTTCGAACGGAAGGCCGTCCGCGCCGAATTCACCGACGAGCGTGTCGCGGAGTTCCTCGTCCAGTGACCAGGAATTCCAGAAGGCCATGTGATTGAACCAGACTTCCTCGTCGGTCGACGGGTGCCGGATGATTCCGGGCCGCCGCTGGACGGTTTTCAGATTTCCCTCGTCGTCCCAGCGGCAGGAGATCAGGTTCTCCGCGCAGTACTTCTCCACCTCCTCCCGGTCTTCGGTCGCGAATGCCTTCTCCCAGCTCACGGAGATGTTCTCGTCGTAGCTGCGGTGCAGTGTCCAGCCGTGGGAGCGAATGCGCTCGACCAGGGGGGCCGGGAGTTTCCGCAGGACTTCCCGGCAATCCGCCACCGGGGTCGCTCCGCCCTCCTCCGGGGCGATGAGGCAGGCGAACATCAGGAGGCCCGGGAACGTCAGCGTGTAGCTGTTCTCGTTGTGCATCCGGATGGACTGGGCCGGCGGCAGGTCGGTGGACGAGTAGACGTCGTTGCCGAAGCTGCTGCGGGGCGTGGCCTTCTCCCGGTAGGGGGTCCGCTGGGGGACGAGGACGTCCCGGACGAGCGCGAAGTCCTCGACGGAGGCGACCGGAAGCCCGCGCAGGTACAGCGCGCCGTACCTTTGAAGCGCGGTACGGAGGTCGGGCAGGAGCGCGTTCAGCCACGCGCAGGCCGCTTCGACGCCTTCGAATCGAGGGGCGACGAGGGTCGCCGGCGCGCCCTCCTCCAGGATCCAGTCCAGTTCTTGCGGTGGTGCGGTGCTTGCAGAAGACATGACTCGATGCACCTTCCTCAGGACGGAGCGCCACGGCGTTGTTCCGTGGTCGTTCCAGGGCACGTTGAATCGCGATCAGAACCTCTGACCAGGGAACACGGCTTTCGGCCGCAGGGGGGCCTTTGCACCAGCTCTTCGGGGAACGCACGCGGCCCGGATTCGGGGGCCGGCCACCGGGCGGTGCGGGCAGGGCGTCGGATTCCACTGCCGCGACGGCGGGCGGACCGCATTCGGAGGTCGGCTCCGAATTCCTGTCCGCACGTCGGTGAGAACTGCTACCGCCGGGCCGTCACGCCCCCGGGCCGCAACCGCGGACCACCGGCACCACGTACCCACATGAAAGGCGCCGGGTTGTCCACCCGGCGCATCCGCACACCGATCCGATCCCCTCCCGAGCGCTCACTGCAGATGCGCTGGATTTGCGCGCCTGGTGTCGTTCCCCGAGCTGCGGAGACGGGTGTACCGCAACCCAGGCCTCCGCTTGACCGTGCGCGACCAATGAGATCACATCAACGCGCCCTCGTGGAAGAAGCGCGGACAAGTTCGGAATCTTTCATGTGCCATTCACATCACCGACAGTGACGAATCAACCATCGGGTCAGGCGATTCCGGAGCTCAGGAGGACGCGGCCGCTCCGCCCGCCCGGCCGAGGACGCGGTCGACGGTGATCTCGATGACCACCCGGTCCGGGTTGACCCTCGGCTCGCGGTAGCGCTCGGCGTAGCGGCGCTCCGCCTCGGCGACCTGCTCGGGCTCGTCGCGGACGACCGCCACGCCCTCCAGGGTCGACCAGCGGGCCCGGTCCACCTGGCAGACCGCGACCCGCTGGCCGCCGGGGCCGGCCTCGGCGACGTTGCGGGCCTTGCGGCTGGTGCGGCTGGTGATCACCCGGGCGGTCCCCGTCTCCGGCTGGTACGTCACACCCACCGGCACCACGTGCGGCGTGCCGTCCGGGCGGGTGGTGGTCAGCGTGGAGATGTGCCGCTCCCGCCAGAAGGCGAGGAGGGATTCGTCGAGGTCGCGCGGGTCGTGGGCCATGATCGCGATGGTACGGCCCCCGGGGAGCGGTCGTTCCCCGGGGGCCGTACGGGCGGGGCGTCAGTGCCCGCGCGCGATCCACTCCGGCAGGGCCGGGGCCTCGGCGCCGATGGTGGTCGGGTCGCCGTGGCCGGTGCGCACCACGGTCTCGGCCGGGAGCGTCAGCAGCCGCTCGCGGATCGAGTCGACGATCGTCGGGAAGTGCGAGAACGACCGGCCGGTGGCGCCCGGGCCGCCCTGGAACAGGGTGTCGCCGGTGAAGACGGTGCCCAGTGCGGGCGCGTACAGGCAGACCGCGCCCGGCGCGTGGCCCGGGGTGTGCAGCACGGTCAGCTCGGTGCCCGCCACCTCGATCCGGCCGCCGTCGGCCAGTTCGCCGTCCGGCAGCCGCTCGGGGTGGGTGAGCTTCCACAGCGGCAGGTCGTCGGGGTGCAGCAGGATCGGCGCACCGGTGCGGGCGGCGAGGGCCGGGGCCGCGTCGATGTGGTCGTTGTGCGCGTGGGTGCAGACGATCGCCAGCAGCCGGCGCCCGCCGAGCGCGGCCTCGATGGCCTCGGCGTCGTGCGCGGCGTCGATCACCACCGCCTCCTCGTCGTTCCCGACGATCCAGACGTTGTTCTCCACCTCCCAGCTGCCGCCGTCGAGTTCGAAGGTCCCGGCGGTCACCAGCCGGTCGATGCGGGGCGAGGTCACAGGATCACCACCGAACGCAGGACGTCGCCCTGGTGCATGCGCTCGAAGGCCTGCTCCACGGCGTCGAGCCCGATGGTCTCGGTGACGAAGGCGCCGAGGTCCAGGCGGCCCTGGAGGTGGAGGTCGATCAGCATCGGGAAGTCGCGCGAGGGCAGGCAGTCGCCGTACCAGGAGGACTTCAGCGCGCCGCCGCGGCCGAAGACGTCGAGCAGCGGCAGCTCCAGCGTCATCTCCGGGGTCGGCACGCCGACCAGGACGACGGTGCCGGCCAGGTCGCGGGCGTAGAAGGCCTGCTTGTAGGTCTCCGGTCGGCCGACCGCCTCGACCACCACGTCCGCGCCGTTGCCGCCGGTCAGCTCGCGGATCGCCTCGACCGGGTCGGTGGTGCGGGAGTTGACGGTGTGGGTGGCGCCCAGCTTGCGGGCGGTCTCCAGCTTGCGGTCGTCGATGTCCACGGCGATGATCTTCGACGCGCCCGCCAGCCGCGAGCCCATCACGGCCGCGCCGCCGACGCCGCCGCAGCCGATCACCGCGACCGTGTCGCCCCGGCCGACGTTGCCGGTGTTGATCGCGGCGCCGAGGCCCGCCATCACGCCGCAGCCCAGCAGGCCGGCCACGGCCGGCTCGGCCGCCGGGTCCACCTTGGTGCACTGGCCGGCCGCGACCAGGGTCTTCTCGGCAAACGCGCCGATGCCCAGCGCCGGGGACAGCTCGGTGCCGTCCAGCAGCGTCATCTTCTGCGTGGCGTTGTGGGTGTCGAAGCAGTACTGCGGGCGGCCCCGCCGGCACGCGCGGCACTGGCCGCACACCGCGCGCCAGTTGAGGACGACGAAGTCACCGGGCTCGACCTCGGTGACGCCCTCGCCGACCGACTCCACGATGCCCGCGGCCTCGTGGCCGAGCAGGAACGGGAACTCGTCGTTGATGCCGCCCTCCCGGTAGTGGAGGTCGGTGTGGCAGACGCCGCACGCCTGGATCCGGACCACGGCCTCGCCCGGGCCAGGGTCGGGCACCACGATCGTGGTCACCTCCACGGGCGCGCCCTTGGCGCGCGCGATGACTGCCTTGACCTGCTGGGGCATCCGATTCCACCTCCGTCGGCCGGCGCGGCTCTGCACCGGCGTGACCTGCGACAAAAGACTGCAAGACGAACTGCCCACGAAGCGTATCGTCCGCCCGGCCGGCCACCGGCGGAGCGCCCGGGGCGATCCGGGGTGACGCCGTGTGATAAAGGCTCACCGCGTCGACCGACGGCCCGTCCGTCCACCTGACGACGGCCCGCGAACCGGCCCGCGAAGCCGCCCCCGAACCGTCCCGCGGCACGTGCCGGCCGGGTATCCGCCGAGGGCCCGGCGACAGCCCGGCGCGGCCGTGGCCATGGGGGCGTACAGGTGGCGCCGAGCGCCTGTCCGTGCGCCTCGAAGTGCCCGGAAAGCACCGGCGTTGGCTGGAAGTGCCGCAGACGGGCGCCCCGCCACCCACGTACGGTCGTAGCTGAAACGGTCCACCCGACCACGCTCAGCACACCCGCCCCACCCGTCGGCGCGTGCCCCCGCGCCGTCCGCGCCCGGTGCGTACCGACCGTACGCCCCCGTCCATTTCGCGCCACACCCTCGTAGGAGCCCGACCGAACCCCGGCCCGTGTCGAGCCGCCAGCCGGCCGCATCACCCGTCCCCCGCACCATCCCCGGTTCCCCCCCCCGTCGGGTCGCGTCCCGCGGCCCACCTCCCTGGAGTCTGGAGTACGGATGTCCATCGAGAACAGTGCGACCAGCGCCGGCACCGCCCCGCTCCCCCCGCTCCACTGCATGCGGCTGCTCGAACCCGGACCGCCCCGCCTCGCCGCGCTGCCCACCGGCACGCCGGTCTGGCTGGTCAGCCGGCACGCCGACGTGCGCCAGGTGCTGACCGACCCGCGGCTGGGCCGCGCCCCGCTCTACGCGCCGGACGCCCCGCCGATCACGGTCACGCCCAACATCCTGGACGACCCGGACGGCATGCTGAACATCGACGGCGCCGAGCACCAGCGGCTGCGCCGCACCGTGCAGCGGGCCTTCACCCCGCGCGCGATCGAACGCTGGCGGCCCTGGGTGGCCTCGGTGGTCGAGTCGCTGATCGACGAGCTGATCGACCACGGCTCCCCCGCCGACATCATCGCCGGCTACTCCCGCCCGCTGCCGGTCGCGGTGATCAGCCGGCTGATGGGCCTGGACAACCTGGACAGCAAGCGGCTCGCGCACTGGAGCGACCACGCGCTCTCCGTCACCGCCCACAGCCCCGAGGCGATCGTCACGGCGATGACCGAGTTCGCCGCCTTCGGTTCCGAGGTGATCGCCGAACGCCGGGCCGCCCCCGGCGAGGACCTGGTCAGCAGCCTGCTCACGGCCGCCGCCGAGGACGGCTCGATCACCGAGGGCCAGCTGGTCATGCTCGTCATCGGCCTGGTCGTGGCCGGACACGAGACCACCATGACCAGCCTCGGCAACGCCCTGGTCTACCTGCTCCAGGACGGTCGCGAGGCCTGGCAGCGGCTCGCCTCCGACGAGGCCAGCGCCGCCGCCGCGACCGAGCAGCTGCTGCGCGCCGTCCCGCTCGGCGACCGCCAGGAGCACCTGCCCGGGCTGATGCGCCGCACCGTCGAGGACGTCGAGATCGGCGGCGTGGTCATCCCGGCGGGCAGCGTCGTCGCCGCCGACGCGGCCGCCGCCAACCACGACCCGGAGGCCTTCACCGGGGACCTGCGCACCGAACTGTTCGCCCCGCTGAGCGCCCCCACCCTCACCTTCGGCGCCGGACCGCACCACTGCCTGGGCGCCTGGCTGGCCCGGATGGAGCTGGAACTCGCCCTGCACCGCCTGGCCCGCAGGCTGCCCGCGCTGCGGCTGGCCGAACCCGTCGAGCGGATCGACTGGCGGCGCGGCCTGCTCACCCGCAGCCCCAACGCCCTGCAGGTGGCCTGGTGACCGGCCGCGCCGACACCGAGCCGGTGGTCGTCCGGGTCGACCGGGCGCGCTGCATCGGCTCCGGGATGTGCACCCTGAGCGCCCCCGAGTCGCTGGCCCTCGGCGCCGACGGGCTGGCCGCACCGCTGGCCGGGTACGCCGACGGCGGCGCGGAGTTGACGGACGGACTGAACGAGGCGGTGGACTACTGCCCGGTGGAGGCGCTCAGCCTCCACTCGGCCCGCGGCGGCTACCGGATCGCCCCCGCGGAGTGAGCCCGCTCCGGTGGCGCCCACCGCGGTCCGTCGCGGCGGGCGCCACCGGGAGCTCCCGAGGGCCGGGCGTCGGGGCCCGGGAAGCCGGGAGCCGGGCGGTCGGGGACCGGGAAGCCGGGGGCCGGGAAGCCGGGAGCCGGGCGGTCGAGGACCGGGAAGCCGGGAGCCGGGCGGTCGAGGAGCCGGCGGGCCGATCGATGAGCCGGGCTAATGGATCGATGAGATCATCGATCTTGTTCGGCCCCTCCGCCGGCTGGTGAGCTGGCCGCATGCCGAACGCCGAAACCCTTGCCCCGCCCACCGGTTCACCCGCCGCCCCGCACCGCTGGTCCCCCGTCCTCGCCGTCGCGCTCGCCACCTTCACCGTGGTGTCGTCCGAGATGATGCCGGTCGGCCTGCTCACCCCGATGTCCCACAGCCTCGGGGTCACCGACGGGGTCACCGGCCTCTCCCTCACCATCACCGGCCTGATCGCCGCCGTCCTCTCCCCCTTCGCCCCGCTGCTCGTCGGCCTGCGCGACCGCCGGACCGTCCTGGTCGCCTTCATGCTGCTGCTCGGCCTGGCCGACGCGGTGACGGCACTGGCGCCGAACTTCGCCGTGCTGGCCGTCGGCCGGGTCCTGCTCGGCGCCGCCATGGGCATCGTCTGGGGCCTCGCCGCGAGCCTCGGCCCGCGCCTCGCCGACGGCCCGCGCGTCGCGCTCGCCATGACGCTGATCTTCTCCGGCGTCTCCATCGCCTCGGTCCTCGGCGTCCCGCTGGGCACCTACCTGGCCACACTGCTCGACTGGCGCTCGGCGTTCTGGGCGCTCGCCCTGCTCGGCGCCGCCTCCGCCGCCGTCCTCGCCGCCACCCTGCCCGCGCTGCCCGCGCACGAGCGCGGACGGCTCGGCGGACCGGCCGGCGCCCTGCGCCACCGGGGCGTCGCCGCCGGGACCGCCATCACCGCCCTCGTCGTGCTCGGCCACTTCACCGGCTACACCTACGTCCGCCCGGTCCTCGAAGCCGACGCCGGCCTGAGCAGCGGCACCGTCGCCGCCTGCCTGCTGGTGTACGGACTCGCGGGCGTCGCCGGGAACTTCACCCTCGGCCCGCTGTCCGGGCGCCGTCCGAAGACCGCCGTCGCCCTCGCCCTGACCGGTGTCGCCCTGGCCGCCGCCCTGCTCGCCCACGCCACCGGCCTCGTCGCCGTCCTGCTCGTCCTGGTCGTCTGGGGCGCCTCGTACGGCGGGGTGTCGGTCTCCACCCAGACCTGGGTCCGCATCGCCGACCCGGCCCGGATCGAGGCCTCGGCGGCGGTCTGGGCGGGCGTGTTCAACGCGAGCATCGCACTCGGCTCCCTCGCCGGCGGCCTCGTCGTCGACCGGGCCGGGAACCACGCCGTCCTGTTCACCGCGGCCGGACTGGCCGCCGCCGGACTGCTGCTCACCCTGCTCTCCCGGCCGGGCGGCCGACGACAGGACGAGCACTGACCTTCCGGCCCGGCGAGCGCCGACCCCCCGGACAACGGGAGCCGGGCCGGGCTCCCGCGGCCCGGCCGGCTCAGTCGACCTGCCCGGCGAGCAGCTCGACGAACCCGGCCGCCAGCGGGTGCGGGCGCCGCTCGTTGCGGACCACCTCCAGCGAGGTCCGCTCCAGCTCGGGCACCGGCAGGAAGCGGATGTCCGGCCGCTGGACGTACGCCGTGCTGCGCTCGCACACCAGCAGCCCCTGACGGGTGCCGGCCACCATCGACAGGCCCTCCTGGATGGTGGCCGCACCCGCCGCGTACGACAGCTGCCGGCCGCTCGGCGTCCGCCGGGGCGCGTGGACCCGCCGCCAGTACTCGGGCGCCGGACCGCGCGGCTCGATCAGCGGCAGCGCGGCCAGCTCGTCGGCGCTCAGCCCGTCCGTTCCGCCGAGGCGCTGCGCGGCGGAGACCGCCACGTACACCGGCTGCCGGGAGAACTCCATCAGCACCTCCAACCCCGGTTCCCGGCACGGGGCCAGCACGATCGCCAGGTCCACCTCGCCCCGGGCGAGCAGCGAGAACGGGTCCGCCCACGGCAGCTCGACCAGCTGCGCCGCCCCCTCCGGCAGGCTCGCGATCACCCGGGCGACGGGCTGGTACACCGCGCACTGGAAGCCCAGCCGCAGCGGCCTCGCCGTCGCGGCCCGGGCCCGGGCGGTGTCGTACCCCTCCCGGAGCCGCTCGAAGGCGGGCACCACCTGCTCGGCCAGCTCCCGCCCCAGCCCGGTCAGCTCGACCCGGCGGCTGGTCCGCCGGAACACCGGGGCGCCGACCCGGCTCTCCAGGCGCTTGATCAGCTGGGAGACCCGCCCCTGGGAGACGCCCAGGCGCTCCGCCGTCCGCCCGAAGTGCAGCTGGTGGACGAGGACGGCGAAGCACTCCAGCTCCTGCAGCGGCAGCTCCGGCAGGATCGGGGCCGCGGTCGGTCGTTCCACCCCGGCAGTCTACGTCCGGCTACCCGGCCGCCCCGCAGGCCAGCGCGGCGCGCAGCTCGGCGGCCGGATCGCCCTCGTGGTACGGGCGTTCGCTCGGCTCGATGTGGTCCAGGAACTCCTGGTAGCGCAGCGCGTAGGACAGGTGGTGGAGCGGCTCGGCGAGTTCGAGGGCGCGGCGCGGATCGGAGCCGGGGGCATGGCGCCGCCAGGCCTCGGTCCAGACCCGGGCATGGTGCTGCCAGGCCTCCGGGCTCAGGTAGGCGCGGGGGCGCAGCCCGTCCAGGGCGGGGTGGCCCAGACAGGAGTCGGCGTAGTCGACGACCACCGGGCGCACGCCGTCGGAGCGCCAGTTGCCGGGGTGGAAGTCGCCGTGCAGCAGCGTTTCCGGCAGGCCGCAGGCGGCGAGCCGGTCCAGCAGCCCGGGAAGGCCGGCGGCGAAGCGGGCCAGGCCGTCCACCTCGCCGGGCGTGAGGTCGGTCTCCTCGGGGAGCCGGTCCAGCAGGGCCGTCAGCTGGGCGGCCAGGGTGCGGGGGGTGCGGTCGCGCAGGCCGGCCAGGTCGGCAGGGCGCGCGGCGAGCGCGGCCTGGGCGGCGACGAACCGGGGGACGACGTCGGCGACGGTCGCGGCGGACGGGCTCCAGCAGTCCTCACCGGGGACGTGGTCGAGCAGCAGCCGCCCGCCGGAGGGGTCGGCGGCGAGCACCGTCGGGACGAGTGCGCCGTCGACGCCGCCGAGCAGCGCGATGGCCTCGTCCTCGCGGGCGTTGAACGCGGGCGTCGTGGTCTTCAGCCAGGCGTCGGTGCCGGTGGCGGTGGGGAGGCGGAAGAGGCCGGAGAGGTTCCAGGTCCGGATCTGCCGGGCGGGCCCGGACCGCGGGCGGCCGACGCCGGCGAGCTCCGCCTCCGCCCAGGCCAGCGCCGACCGCAGGCCCTCGGGCGTGGCCCAGGCGGCACGGCGTTCGGCCGGGCCGAGCAGCGCGGCC
>NZ_JBEZUT010000212.1:0-15081 GCF_040636595.1 Kitasatospora sp. NPDC036755 | reverse complement strand
CCCGGGCGACCCGCAGGCCGGGCCGGGCCGGCCGGGCCCGGGGGAGTGGCTGCTGGGCGACGGCCCGGTCGTCGCCCACCTGCTGGGGGTGCTCACCGCGGACACCACCGCGCCCGCCCGGTACGCCGACGACCTGTGGGCGGCCTCCTGCCACTACGCGCACCGCAACTCGGTGCTGGCGGCCGAGGGCCGGGTGGACCCGGCGCGGGCCGCGGCCGCCACCGTGGCCTGGGCCGAGCTGCCCAAGGTGCTGCGGTTCGCCGCCGAGTCGGCCCGGCGCGGCCGGCCCCGCAACGGCGTCATCGAGCGCGCCTTCACCCAACTCCTCGACGTCACCGAGGCGTTGGGTGCCGACCCGGTCCTGAAGGGATGACCATGGCACAGACCCTCTACCAGCGGTTCGCGGCCTCGGTGGCGCGGTTCGGCGCCGAGTGCGCCCTGGAGGTCGGCGAACGCCGGCTGAGCTACCGGGAGTTGGGTGAGCTGGCGGACGGGCTGGCGGCCGCGCTGGTGCGCGCCCACGGCGGGGTTCCGGCCCGGGTCGGGCTGCTCGCCGAGCGCAGCGTGCTCGGCTACGCCGGCTACCTGGCCGTCCAGCGGCTGGGCGGTACGGTCGTCCCGCTCAACCCGGCCTTCCCGCCCGCCCGCAACGCCGCGATCGTGCGGGCCGGCCGGCTCGACGTGGTGCTGCACGAGCGGGGCGACGGGCCGCCGGCCGAGCTGTCGGTGCCGGTGCTGCCGCTCACCGAGCCGGCCGGCGCCGTCGCCGCGGGCGAACTGCCCGAGGTGCCCACGGACACCGACGGCTTCGCCTACGTGCTGTTCACCTCCGGCTCGACCGGCACCCCCAAGGGCGTGCCGATCACCCACCGCAACGTCTCCGCCTTCCTCGACCACGTGCTGCCGCGCTACGGGGCGGGCCCGGGCAGCCGGCTCTCGCAGACCTTCGACCTCACCTTCGACCTGTCGGTCTTCGACATGTTCCACGCCTGGGGCAGCGGCGCCTGCCTGGTGGTGCCGAGCCGCCGGGACCTGATGGCCCCGGTGCGCTTCGTGGCGGAGAAGGAGCTGACCCACTGGTTCTCGGTGCCCTCGATGGTCTCCTACGCCCGGCGGATGCGGGCGCTGCGGCCGGGCCGGATGCCCTCGCTGCGGTGGAGCCTGTTCTGCGGCGAGCCGCTGACGCTGCAGCAGGCCGAGGCCTGGCAGGGGGCGGCGCCGGACAGCGTGCTGGAGAACGTCTACGGCCCGACCGAACTCACCATCAGCTGCACCGAGTACCGGCTGCCGCGGGACCGGGCGCGGTGGCCGCGGACCGCCAACGGCACGGTGCCGATCGGCCTGCCCTACCCCGGCGTCGAGTACCGGATCGTGGACGCCGAGGGCCGGTCCGCCGATCAGGGCGAGCTGCACTGCCGCGGCGCCCAGCGCTTCCCCGGCTACCTGGACCCGGCCGACGACGCCGGCCGGTTCGCGCCGGACGGGTCGGCCGCGGCCGACCCCGGGGCGGCCGGCCCGCCCGCCGAGGCCGACTGGTACCGCACCGGGGACCGGGTCGCGCTGCAGGACGGCCACCTGGTGCACCTGGGCCGGGTGGACCACCAGGTCAAGGTGCACGGCTACCGGGTCGAGCTGGGCGAGGTGGAGGCCGTGCTGCGGGAGCAGCCGGGAGTGGTGGACGCGATCGTGGCCGCGCTGCCGGATCCGGGCGGCGAGAACGTCCTGGTCGCGGCCTGCACCGGAACCGGCCTGGACGCCGAGGAGTTGGCGGCGGGGCTGCGCGGGCGGCTGCCCGGCTACATGCTGCCGCAGAGCACCACCGTGCTGGCGGAGCTGCCGTTGAACGCCAACGGCAAGGTCGACCGCGGGGCCGTCGCCGCCGCGCTCGTCAGTCGGCAGGGTTGAACCCGATGAGAACCGGAGGAGCACGATGAAGACCGAGGACGCGTACCGCCCGGCTGTCACGAGCCGGCCCGAGTCCGGCGGCCCGGACGCCTACCGCGAGGCCATCGCCCGGCTGCCCACCGGGGTGGCGGTGATCACCGCGTCGGGCGCCGAAGGCCCGGTGGGCTGCACTGTGAACGCGGTGATGTCGCTCTCGTTGGACCCGCCCAGCCTGCTGGTCTCGTTCGGAACCGGCAGCCGGACGCTGGCCCGGGTGACCGAGGCCGGCCGGTTCGCCGTCAACGTGCTGTCCTGGGAGGACCGGCGGCTGGCCCGGCAGTTCGCCACGGGGACGGCCGCCCAGCGGTTCGCCGGGGTGCCGTGGGCCCCGGTGCTCGGCGTCCCGGTGCTGAGCGGTGCGGTCGTGGGCCTGGTCTGCGACGTCAGCGAGACGATCCCGGCGCTGGACCACACCCTGGTGGTCGGCCGGGTGCGGACCACCACCGGGGTCGACGCGGAGCCGACGGTGCTCTTCGGGCACGGGCAGTACGCGCTGCGCGGCTGAGCCGGCCGCGGTCGGGCCCTGGGCGGCCCGGCCGCGACCGGCCGCGACCGGCCGGTCGTGGCCGGCCGGAGAGGTGCTCCGGAGGCGGCCCGGGGCGGAGCCTCAGGAGGCGGTGCGCCAGGCCGCCTGCTCCGCGGTCACCTGGAGCGAGGCGCTCAGCAGCAGTTGGAAGCCCGGGTCGCCGCGCAGCCCGGCCCGCCAGGCGACCTGGGAGAAGACCTGGAACGGCGGCTGCCAGTCCATCCCGCGCAGCCGGCCGTCGGCGAGTTCGGCGTCCACCGCGATCCGCGGCAGCAGGGCGACCCCCAGGCCCTCCGCCACGCCGCGCTTGACGGCGTCCAGGGTGCCCAGGGAGAGCACGCGGGGGACGGTGCCGTTGGTGTTCCGCAGGGCCTGTTCGAAGAGCTCCTGGAGGCTGTCGCGCCGGTGGGTGCACAGGACCGTGGCCCCGCGCAGGGTGCCGAACCCCAGGCCGGCCCGGGTCAGGCGGCGGCCGGGCGCGGTGACCAGCACGGCGGGTTCGGGGCAGAGCAGCGCGGACTCCAGCTCGGAGTGGGCCGGCGGGCCGATGAAGTAGACGCAGTCGGCCTCGCCCTTGCGCACCACCTCGGTCGGCTCCTCGTCCAGGCCCTTCAGGTCGAGCGTGGTGGTGGGGTGGCGCAGGTGCATGTACTCGACCAGGGGCAGCAGCCGGTGGCTCAGCAGCGCCGGGTCGGCGCGCACCGCGAGGTTCCGCTCGCGGGCCTGGTCGGGGCAGGCGATCGCCTGCTGGGCGCTCTCGGTGAGCCGCACGATGTGGTGGGCGTAGTGCCAGAGCCTACGTCCCGCGCCGGTGAGCGACGTGCCGTTGCCACCGCGCCGGAACAGGTCGGCGCCGAGCGCGCCCTCCAGTTTCTTGATCCGCGCGGTGACGGTGGGTTGGGAGAGCCGGAGGGTGTCGGCGGCCTTGGTGATGCTGCTGTGCTCGGCTACCGCCAGGAAGGTTGTCAGGTGCTTGGTGTCCACGATCGTCTCCCCCGTATCAGTGTCCTGAGACTCACAGTAGAAAGAATTGCCAAATTGTGTCAACGGTTGCCAAGCCCCCGGATCGATGGCTACGGTCCATCACCGGGACGCGAGGAGCGGCACGACCCCTGACCCGGGCGCCGCTCCGTCCACGACCGCGCCTGCCCTCACCCGGGCCGGGCGTCCGAACGTCTGCTTGAAGAACGGGGACCGAACATGAAGAACACGCTGGCTGCGGTGTTGGCAGTCTTGGTGCTCGCGGTGCTGTGCGCCACGGGGGCGAGTCTCGGGGTGGCGGGGGCCGCCCGCCCGGCCGCGGTGTCGACCGTCGGCGCATCGGTGCCGACGGGGGTGGCGACCGTCGAGGGGAACATCGACTGGCCGTGAGCCACGCCCGGCAGGTGACCAACGACGTCCCTGCCGAAGCGGCCGCATGACGGGCGGTGTTGCCTCAAGGCGGCAAAGCTTGCCAGTATATGAACTGTTCGTTGGTGTCGGGGCGCGGGCGGCGATCACCGTCCGCGTCCCGGATCGTCGGGACGCCCCCCGCGTCGCGGCCGACGCAGTTCCCGGTCGCCGTGAGCGGCTCCCCGACAGGAGGTGACAGTCAGGTGTTGCAGCAGCCTGAGTTCGGCCGCCGTCTCCGGCAGTTGAGACGGCAGCAGGAGCGGTCCCAGGCGGACCTCACCGGTCCGGGCATGTCTCCTACCTATCTGTCGCGCCTGGAGTCCGGGGCGCGGCCGCCGACCGAGCGGGTGGTGGCCTATCTGGCCGAGCGGCTGGACGTGCCGCCGGAGGCCTTCGACGAGACCGCCGGGTGCGACCTGACGGAGGCGCTGGCGTGCGTACTGCTGCGCTCGGCGCAGGAGGGCACCGCCGAGGTCCGCGCGCTGCTGGTCGCCGCGCTGGCCGAGGCCGGCGCGGTCGAGCCGAGCACCCGCTGGCACGCCCTGGCCCAGCTGGCCCACCTGCACAACGCCCTGGGCGAGTACCAGGAGGAGCGCGCGGTGCTGGCCGAACTGGTGCGGCTCAGCGACGAGCTCAGCCTCACCGTGCTCCAGGTGCACGCCCGGCTGCGGTTCGCCCGGTGCACCCGCAACCTGGGCGAGTCGGCGGTGGCCCGGCAGGCGGCGCGCGAGGCGCTGTCGCTCGGCGAGCACCACCACGTCCGCGACCCGGCCGCCGACCTGGCGCGGGGCAGGCTGCTGCTGATCTCGGTGGAGGCCGAACTGGGCGACCTCGCCGAGGCCGCCCGGCTGACCGAGCAGGTGCTGGTGGCGCTGGAGGGTGCCACCGGTGCGCTGGCGGCCGAGGCCTTCTGGACGGCCGCGACGGTCGCCACCCGTCAGGGGGACTACGGGCGGGCCTTCGACCTGCTGGAGCGGGCCATGCTCGCCCTCGACAGCCGGGACGACCTGGCGCTGTGGATGCGGGTCCGGCTGGCCGCGGCCTCGCTGGCGCTGCAGGCGCAGCCGCCGCGCAAGGAGTTCGCCGAGTCGCTGCTGCACGTGCTGGCGCCCGCGCTGGAGCTGATCGGCAGCTCCCGCAACCGCCAGGAGTTCCTCTTCCTCCAGGCTCAGCTGGCCTTCCACCAGGACCGGATGGCCGACGCGCGGGAGCTCTGCGAGCAGGCCTGGTCCGGCGAGCAGCGGCTCTCCTACCGCGACCAGGTGCGGCTGGAGGCGCTGCGCGCCCGGCTGGACATGCACTTCGGCGGGCAGCGGGGTGCCGGGCGGCTGCGCGAACTGGCGGGCGAGGCGGAGGGGGTCGGCATGTCCGATCTCGCCGCCGAACTCTGGCGGAGCCTGGCCGAGGCGGTGACCTCCTCCGGCGCCCAGGGCTGACCCGGGGCCGGGTGGTCGAAGGGGTGGTCGAGGGGGTGACCGAGGGGGTGGCCGCCGCCCTCTGCCCGAAGCAGTGAATCGGTGCTTCAATGCTTCCATGGCCTACCGACGCACGCCCGCCGTACAAGCCCGCCTCGACGCCCAGCGCGAGGCGGTGCTCCAGTCCGCGGTCGGCCTGCTCGCCGAGCGCGGCTACGGCGGCTGCACCATGGCCGCCGTGGCGGACCGCGCCGGGATCGCCACCGGAAGCCTCTACCAGCACTTCTCCGGCAAGGCCGAGCTGTCGGTGCAGCTGTTCCGCCGGGTGGTCACGCACGAGATCGACGCGGTCAACGCCGCCGTCGCCCTCCGCTCCACCCCGCGGCAGCGGATCGCCGCCGTGGTGGAGACCTTCGCCGACCGGGCCCTGCGCGCGCCCCGACTCGCGTACGCGCTGCTGGTCGAACCGGCCGACGCGGTCGTGGACGAGGAGCGCCTGGTGTTCCGGCGGGCGTTCCGGGACGTGATCGCCACCGAGATCGCCGCCGCCGTGGCGAGCGGCGAACTGCCCGAGCAGGACCCGGTGCTGACCGCCGCCGCCCTGGTCGGCGCGGTCGGCGAGGCGCTGGCCGGCCCGCTCGCCGCCGCACCGCCGGCCGCCGCACAGGCCGGAACCGTACCGGCCGGAACCGCACCGGCCGGAACCGCACAGGCCGCCGCCGCGCCGGCCGAAGACGGCCACAACACCACGGCGGTGGTCCCCGCCCTGGTCTCCTTCACCCTGCGTGCCCTGGGAGGACGCGATGACAGCGACGCATGAGGTCACCAACCAGGTGCCCCTGCCGTACGGACACGACACCGCCGCCGACCCCACCCTGCTCGCCGCCCTCCGACGCGCCGACGCCGGCTGGGCCGAGCCCGAGCTGCGCGAGCTGGGCCGGCTGGCCGGGTCCGAGCAGGCCGCCGAGTGGGGCCGGCTCGCCAACGAGAACCCGCCGGTGCTGCGCACCCACGACCGCTTCGGCCACCGCGTCGACGAGGTCGAGTTCCACCCGGCCTGGCACGAGCTGATGGGCACCGCCGTCTCGTACGGCCTGCACGCCGCGCCCTGGCGCGACGGACGCCCGGGCGCCCACTCCGCCCGCGCCGCCAAGTTCTACGTCTGGGGCCAGGTCGAGGCCGGCCACACCTGCCCGGTCTCGATGACCTACGCCGCCGTCCCGGCGCTGCGCGCCACCCCGGCCCTGGCCGCCGAGCTGGAGCCGCTGCTGGCCGCGCGGGAGTACGACTTCGGGCTGCGCGAGCCGCACTCCAAGCGCGGCCTGATCGCCGGCATGTCGATGACCGAGAAACAGGGCGGCTCGGACGTCCGCACCAACACCACCACCGCCACCCCGCACGCCGACGGCACCTACCGGCTCACCGGCCACAAGTGGTTCACCTCGGCGCCGATGTCCGACCTCTTCCTGACGCTCGCCCAGGCCCCGGGCGGCCTCAGCTGCTTCGTGCTGCCGAGGGTCCTGCCGGACGGCAGTCGCAACCGCCTGCAGCTGATGCGGCTCAAGGACAAGCTCGGCAACAAGTCCAACGCCTCCGCCGAGCTGGAGTACGACGGCGCCGTCGGCCGGCTGGTCGGCGAGGAGGGCCAGGGCGTCCGGACCATCATCGAGATGGTCAACATGACCCGCCTGGACTGCACCATCGGCGCGGCCTCGGGCATGCGCCTCGGTGCCACCCGGGCCGTCCACCACGCCCTGCACCGGCGGGCGTTCGGCAAGGCGCTGGTGGACCAGCCGCTGATGCGCAACGTGCTCGCCGACCTGGTGGTGGAGTCCGAGGCGGCCACGATCGTCGCCATGCGGCTCGCCCGGGCGACCGACCTGGCCCTGGCCGGGGACGGCAACGAGGCGCTGGTCCGGCGGCTGGGCCTGGCGGTGGCCAAGTACTGGGTGTGCAAGCGCGGTCCGGCGCACGCCGCCGAGGCGCTGGAGTGCCTGGGCGGCAACGGCTACGTGGAGGAGTCCGGGATGCCCCGGCTCTACCGGGAGGCACCGCTGGTGTCGATCTGGGAGGGCTCCGGCAACGTCGCCGCCCTGGACGCGCTGCGCGCCATGGCCAGGCGCCCGGAGAGTGTCGAGGCCTTCCTCGGCGAACTCGACGCCGCCGCGGGCGCGGACCGCCGGCTGGACGCGGCCGTCGCCGCCCTGCGCAAGGAACTGACCGACCGGGCGGACCTGGAGTACCGCACCCGCCGGCTGGTCGAGTCGATGGCGCTGGCCTTCCAGGGCTCGCTGCTGGTCCGGTACGGCAGCCCGGCGGTGGCGGACGCGTTCTGCGCGAGCCGGCTGGGCGGCGACCACGGCGCGGCCTTCGGCACCCTGCCGGCCGGCACCGACACCGGGGCCATCGTCGACCGCGCCCTGCCGGTGCCCGCATGAGCGACCAGGAAGCCGCCGGCGTACGGGAGTTCTGGCGGGAGCTCGGCCTGCCCGGGCTGATCGACGTGCACACCCTCCCTCCTTGCCCGCCATCGGGCAGGAGGGGCCCAGCATGCCGAAGAACGTCCTCGACAAGGTGTGGGCGTACTTCGACGCGGCCGGCCCGCTGGTGAACCGCCCCTGGGGCTGCTCGCCGAGACCGGCACCCCGGTGGTCACCCACTGCGGATCCGGGCCGGCCCCGGGCAAGTTCACCGGCCCCGGGCCGATCGGCGCGGTGCTGGAGCGGCACCCCGGGCTGGTCGTGGTGGTCGCCCACCTCGGGCTGCCCGACTACCGCGACTTCCTCGACCTGGCCGAGCGCCCCCCGGCCGTCCGGCTGGACACCACCATCGCGTTCACCGGCTTCGTCGAGGCCGACGACCCGTTCCCGCGCGACGAACTGCCGCGCCTGCGGGGGCCGCGGGAGCGGATCCTGCTCGGCAGCGACTTCCCCAACATCCCCTATCGGTACATCCACCGGCTGGAGTCGCCGGCCGGGCTGGGGCTGGGGGGAGGAGTGGCTGCGGGCGGTCTGCCACGACAACGCGGCCGCCCTCTTCGGCATCGCGCCGCCGAACGGGCCTGGCGGCACCGAGGATTACGGTGGCGCCGAGGGTTCCGGCGGCGCCGAAGGCTGATCACCGCACCGTCCGCAGCACCTCCAGCGCCCGTGCGTGCAGCCCGGGCGCGGCGGCGAGGAAGCCGTCGGAGCCGGCCGTCCAGGCCGACCCGGCGGCGTCCGTCACCACCGCGCCCGCCTCGCGCGCGATCAGGGCGCCGGGCAGCAGGTTGCCCGCGTCGAGGCCGTACTCCCAGAACAGCGCCAGGTGTCCGGAGCCGACCTGGGCCACCTGGAGCGCGGTCGGGCCGAGGTTGCGCACCGCCAGGACGGCCCCGGCCATCGCGGACAGCGACTCGCCCGCCCGGCGCAGCGCCACCGGGTCGGCGGCCACCCGGGGCGGCTGGCTGGTGGCGGCGACGGTGGCGGCCAACTCCCTTTCCAGCGGCGCGATCGGGCGCCCGTCCAGCTCGGCGCCGCCGCCGAGCACCGCCCGGTAGGTCCGGCCGTCCTGCTCCGGGGCGTGCACCACGGCCAGCACCGCCGCGCCGTCCCGCACCAGCGTGGCCGTCACCGCCCAGTGCGGCTGCCCCAGCAGGTACTGCACCGCGCCGTCGGTCGCGTCGCACAGCCACCACTCGCCCTCGGCGGGCACCGGACCGTCCGACTCCTCGGGCACCCAGCCGGCCCGGGGGCGCAGCGCCGTCAGCCGCTCCCGCAGCGCGGCGGCCGCCGGGCCGTCCAGTTCGGCGAAGCGGGCCGCCGCCTCCTCGACGGTCCGCGCCGTGACGGGGTCGGCTCGGCGGCGTGCCGCCAGCTCCGCCCCGACCTCGCGCACCGCGGCCTCCACGCCCTCCGCCAGCGCCCACAGCGCGTCCACCGGCTCGGCCGGCAGCCCGTTCGCCGGCCCGTTCATCGGCCAATTCATCGGCCCGTTCGTCCCGATCGTCACGGTGACCCCTCCTCGGTTCCTCGCTCCGGGCCGGTGTCCGCTCCGGCCCGCCCGGGACAAGGAGTACCGTCAGGGCTGCCGAACAGGACGCGGAAGCCGCCGAAACGGCGGAGATCGGACACCATGGACCTCTCCACCGCCGATCCGGACACTGTGCTGGACACCCTCGACCGCCGTCTGGTGTGCGCCCTCCAGGTGGACGGGCGGGCCGAGCCCGGCCGGATCGCCGAGGTGCTGGGCGTCTCCGCCCGGACGGTCACCCGCCGACTGGGCCGGATGCGGCAGGCCGGAGTGCTGCGGGTGGTCCGGCTGCCGGACGTCGAGGACGCCGCCGTGGGCGCGCTGCTGCTGCGCGTGCGGGTGCTGAGCGGCCGGGTGGACACCATCGCGCAGGCCCTCGCCGACCGCTCCGACGTGCCGTTCGTCGACGTGATGCTCGGCGGCCACGAGGTCGGCGCCGTGATGCTCACCGACGCCGGCTCCCGCGACCGGCTGCTGTACGGCCGGCTGCCCGCGACCGGCGCCGTCACCGAGACCACCACCCACGCCGTGCTGCACGCCTTCGCCGACGCCGGGCAGTGGCGGGCCGGGTACCTGACCGAGGAGGAGGCGGCCGCGCTCGCCGGGCCCGTGCCCGCCCGCCCCGCCGCGCCCCCGCCGCTGGACGGCCTCGACCGCGCCCTGCTGGCGCGGCTCGCCGAGGACGCCCGGCAGTCCCACGCCGCGCTGGCCGCGGCCGTCGGCGCGCCCGAGTCCACGGTGCGCCGGCGGCTGCACCGGCTGGATGGGGCCGGGCTGCTGCGCACCCACGCCACCGTGGACCCGCGGCTGCTCGGCATGGCCGTGGACGCCAACCTCTGGGTGGACGTGCCGCCCGGCCGGATCGCCGAGGTGGGCGCGGCGCTGGCCCGCCACCCGCGGGTGCACGGGGTGTTCGCGACCAGCGGCCCCACCAACCTGCTGGCCACGGTGTTCTGCCCGGACCACGGCGAGCTGTACCGCTTCCTCACCGACACCCTCGGCCCGCTCGGTGCGGCCCGGGCCGAGACCACCATCACCGCCCGCGCGGTGAAGCGCGCGGGCGTGCTGCTCCGCCGGCCGCCCCGGCGGCCGTGACGGGCCTGCCGGCGGCGCCTTACCCGCGGGGTAATCGACGCCCGCCGCCCCACCGGGCAGGGTGGTGGCACCCGGTGAGGCCGCCACGGCCCCGGGCTCCCACCCCCTCGACAGGAGGCGATCCGTCATGTCCGCCCACGCGAACCCCCTCACGCCCGCCCGGCCCGGCTCCGCCTTCTCGCCGTGGACGGTGCGCGGCTCCCTCGCCCTGGACGCCCTGGTCACCGGTGGCAACGGCCTGGCCTACCTGGCCCTCTCCGGCCCGCTCGGCGAGCTGCTCGGCGCCGGCCGCGGCACCGTGGCCGAGGTCGGGCTCCTCCTCCTCGGGTACGCGCTCGCGGTCGGCGCGCTGGCCGCCCGCCGACGGCCGCCGGTGTCCCTGGTGCGGGCGGTGATCGACCTCAACCTGGCCTGGGTGGTGCTCAGCCTGGTCGCGATGGAGCTGTGGCTGGAGCCGACCACCGCCGGGTTCGTCTGGATCCCGGCGCAGGCCGCGGCGGTGGCGCTGTTCGCTGCCCTCCAGTTCGCTGCCCTGCGGCGGCGGGCCCGGGAGCTGCCCTAACGCTCCGGGCCGACGGCCTCCTGGAGGAAGCGCACCGTCTCCGCGTCGGCCGGCAGGAAGGTCTCCAGGGCCAGTTCGGAGACGGTGACGTCCAGCGGCGTGTTGAAGGTCGCGATGGTGGAGAGGAAGGAGAGCACCCGCCCCTCCTGCCGGATCCGCATCGGCAGGGCGAACGGGAATCCGTCGACGCCCGGCCCGCCTGGTTCGCTCGTACCCGGTCCGCTCGCGCCCGGTCCGCCCGCGGCGGCCCCGTCCACCGGGTCCTCGGCCGGCTCGGGGTAGCCGCGGACCTCCTCGTACAGCCGGCGCAGCGGCTCGGCGCGGACCAGCTCCAGCTGCCGTTCCATCCGTTCCAGCAGGTGGTGCCGCCACTGCCGCAGGTTGACGATGCGCGGCGCCAGCCCGTCCGGGTGCAGGGTGACCCGGATCGCGTTGAACGGCGGCTCCAGCAGGTGCGGGGCGACGCCGTGCACGAGCAGTCCGAGCGAGCGGTTGGCCGCGAGCACCCGGAAGGAGCCGTCGACCACCACGGCCGGGTACGGGTCGTGGGCGGCCAGCAGCCGTTCCAGACCGCCCCGCAGCGCGGCCATCGACGGATCGTCCAGCGGCGTCTCGGGGTAGTGCGGGGCGTAGCCGGCGGCCAGCAGCAGGGTGTTGCGCTCGCGCACCGGGACGTCCAACTGCTCGGCCAGCCGCAGCACCAGGTCCCGGCTCGGCCGGGAGCGGCCGTTCTCGACGAAGCTGAGGTGGCGGGTCGAGGAGTCCGCCCGCAGCGCCAGTTGCAGCTGGCTGAGCTGTCGTCGTTCCCGCCAGCCGCGCAGCAGCGGGCCGACGCCGGTTCCCGTCGGGCTGCCCATGCCCGCCATGATCGTCATGGCCCAGGACGGTACTCGAACGAGTCCGGTCGGCGGGAGGGGGCGGCCGGGATCGGCCGGCGAGGCGCGCGGCGGCTCAGACGCCGGTGCTCGACCCCGGGCGGATGACCATGAGCACCACGACCACGGCCCACAGCAGGTTGAACACCCCGGCGGTCATCGGCAGCAGCTTCAGGCCGTTGACGGCCTTGGCGCGCTGCTCGTCGGCCGGGTCGAGTTCGAGCGCGTCCACGGCGGCCTGCTGGCCGGGCAGCACGAAGAGCAGCAGCGCGAGCGCGGCGATCGCGGTCAGCACCATCGAGACGATCACCCAGGACTGCCCGAGCACGTCCATCACCTGGGCCAGGCCGATGCCCAGCACCGGCACCGCGACCCCGAGCAGCGCGTAGACCTGGGTGATCCGGTGCAGCACGCGCAGCACCCCGGCGTCGGAGGCCCGGTCCGGACCGTCGGCCAGCGCGGCCTTCGCCCGGCGCGGGAACATGCTGACGGCCACCGCGACCGGGCCTATGAACAGGACCGAGACGAGGACGTGCAGGCTCAGCAGGAACTTGGCCATGGCGGGGCACCCTTTGGGATCCGGTGGGGAGCTGGTCGGCGGGCGCGCGCGTTCGGCGTGCCCACGACCAGGCACGCTAACACCGCTTATTCACCGGCCCACCGCTCGGGTGGGCGCTGGACTCCCGGCTCCGGCGCCGGGTCGGAACGGTGCCCGGCCCGGCCGTCCCCGACCGTCGGCCCCGGTGCCCGACCCGACGGCCCGGGGTCCGACCCGTCGGTCACGGCGCCCGACCCGACGGCCCGGGGCTCAGCCCGCCGCCGTGAGCTCCACGATCCGGGGCGGCGCGGTGCTGACGGCCGCGACGGCCGCGCCCTGTTCGGGATCGGTCCAGTCGAGCAGGTGGAGGTCCTCGTACCGGCCGCGCAGCGGTGCGCCGGGCGGGACGGACAGCGGCAGCGCGGAGAGGTCGACCCGGCCGAGGGTGTCCAGGGTGGCCCGCCCGATCTTGATCAGCGACTCCTTGCGCACCCAGAGCCGCAGGAACGCCTGCTCCGGCCGCGGGTCGGCCTCGACCAGCGCGAGCTCGGCCGGGGCGAGCACCCGGCGGGCGACCGACCGCAGCGAGCCACCCCGGGCGGACAGCTCGACGTCCACCCCGACCGGCTGGAACCCGGCGCCGGCCGCGACCACGCCCCGGGTGTGGGAGAGGGTCACGTGCACCCCGGGGTGGTCCGGCAGGTAGGGCTTGCCGTGGTCGGCGAGCCCGCAGTCCGGGCACTGCTGGGCGAGGACGAGGCCGGCGACCGGGACGTCGAGCAGCCGGGCGGCGCAGAGCCGGACCAGGAGGTGGCCGGCGGTGAAGTCGATCCGCCCGGAGTCGTGCCGGAAGCGCGCGGCGCGCTCCCGCTCCATGGCGGTCAGCAGGTGCTCGCCCGCGTCGGGGTGCCGCAGCACGGCGTCGGCGGACGCGACGGCGACGAGCGGTGCGCTCTGTTCCTGGGCCTCGGTGGTCATGCCTCCCAACCTAGAGCCTGCCCCGAGCCCCGGCGGCCCCGAGCCCCGGTCGTCCGTCGGCGTCCGCTCGGCCGACCGGCCCAGGGGGCCGCTGCTCCGTACGTGTGAATTTCGGATCCGATCTGAGGCTCTGTAGGGTGCGAATAGTCCGTTTTGATATTGGATATCCCGGATCTGTGGGATCGCCAGCAGATCGCACGGAACGTGGCAGGTCGCCCCGGCCTGCCTTTTTCTCATGCACGGAGGAATTGTCGATGGGTCAGGCCACCGGTTCGCCGGATCACAGAACGACCGCCGTGAGAACTCCGGCCCCGCGCAGGGGCCGGGCCGTCCGGGTCGCGGTGGCGACCGCCGTCACGGTGCTGCCACTGGCAGCGGTGCTGACGGTCGGTTCGGCCGCGCCGCTGGCCCCGCCGCTGGGAGCGTGCTCCGGGCCGGACTGCCCGAGCACCTGGCCGCCGCCCAACAACGGCGACTTCCCCGGCCGGGACGCCTCCATCAACGTCTTCACCGGCGGCAACTACACCGTGAACGGCCGGGCCGCGGAGGCCGAGGGCAAGATCGTCGCGCTGGGGAACCTGACCGTCGACAAGAACGGCGGCGGCATCTACAACATGGGCGTCGTCGGCGTCGGTTCGCGCGTCGTGCCGCCGAACGGCAGCGACTTCGTGACCACCGGCGGCAACGTCGACGTCGTGGCCGGCAACAGCATCCTGATCGGCGGAAGCGACTCGCGGGGCCCGGCCTTCGGCAACCTGCGCCACGCGGGCACCGTCACCGGCACCGTGAACATCGACCCCACCGGTCAGTCGATCCAGGACCCGAACGCCGCCGCGCCCTACCAGACGGTGCTGACCCAGATCGAGGAGGTCTCCGACTGCGTCGGCCGGGCCGCCGCGACCGGCACCGTCGCCGTCACCGCCAGCGAGGCGACCTTCACGGGTGACGGGACCAGCATGAAGCAGGTCTTCAACGTCACCCAGAACCTCGCCTCGCCCACCGGCGGGCAGATCGGCCTGGTCTTCAACAACATCCCGGCCGGCGCCACCGTCGTGGTGAACATGCTCGGGGACAGCCCGATCATCAACACCTACACCGGCACCGGCCTGGCCGGGGACCAGACCACCGACATGCGCTCCAAGCTCATGTACAACTTCCCGACCGCGACCTCGGCGCAGCTCCTCGGCAGCGCCCAGTTCCAGGGCTCGGTCATGGCCGGCAACCCGGGCGGTACGACGACCATCGCCCAGCCGGGCATGAACGGCCGGGTCTACCTCGCGGGCAACCTGATCCACACCGGCACCGGCGGCTACGAGATCCACAGCTACCCGTTCGACGGCGACCTGCCGGACTGCGCGGTGACGCCCAGCCCGTCACCGACCTCGCCGACGCCGTCGCCCTCACCGACGTCCCCGTCCCCGACCTCTCCGTCCCCCACTTCGCCGTCGCCGACCTCGCCGAGCCCGACGTCCCCGTCCCCGACGTCCCCGTCCCCGACGTCCCCGACGCCGACCTCGCCCACGCCGACCTCGCCGTCCGCCACGGCCACGACGACGAGCGCCGGCCCGGGCCCGACCAGCCACCACCCGACCAAGGAGCCGACCAGCCACCACCCCGGTGGCGGCGGTGAGCTGCCCTCCACCGGCGCGGCACTGATCCGCAGCTCTCTGCCAAGGAACGGAAGCGGAACGTGATCCAGGTCCGCCTCGACCATACCGAGCGCCAGCAGTCCGCCCGGACGCAGG
>NZ_JBEZUT010000211.1:0-15120 GCF_040636595.1 Kitasatospora sp. NPDC036755 | reverse complement strand
GGGGGGCGTCAGCTGGACGACCCGGGTCCCGTCCCGCAGCAGGGTGTCATGGTCGCCGCGCTCCTCCTCCCCCTCCTCGGGGCGGTCCCGCTGCTCGCGACCGCGGCCCCCGCGCACGCCGCCGGGTACCGCTACTGGTCGTTCTGGCGCGGCGCCGAGGGCGGAGCCTGGACGTACCAGCAGCAGGGGCCCGCCGTCGCGGTGCCGCCGGACGGCGCCGTGGACGGGTGGCGGTTCGCGCTGAGCCCGGACGGCGGCCAGGACGCCGCGAAACCGCGGACGGCCGGGAGCTTCGCGGAGATCTGCGCGGACACGCCCGCACAGGAGGGCCGCAAGCGGGTGGCCGTCGTCCTGGACTTCGGGACCGCCGAGGACGCCGGCTCGTCCGCCGCCGCCGTGCCCGAGCAGCGCACCACCTGCGCCGCCGTCGCGCCGCGCGCCACCTCGGCCGAGGTGCTGGCGGCCGTCGCCCCGCCGCTGCGCTACGACTCCAACGGCCTGCTGTGCGCCATCGCCGGGTACCCGAAGGCGGGTTGCGGCGACCAGGTCGGCGCGGCCGGCGCCGCCCGGCCCGGCACCGACACCGAGACCGGTTCCTCCGCCGACCACGGCGGCAGCGGCCCCGACATCGGCCTGATCGCCGGTGGCGCGCTGGTCGCCGTCCTCGCCGGCGGCGCCGTCTGGCAGGCCCGCCGCCGCCGTCACTCCTAATCCCCCACTCAGGACAGCACCGTGAGCAGCAGCGCCCCCCGTAGCACCAGGCCGCCCACCGGACCCCGGCAACTGCACCCCGGGGCCTGGTGGTTGTGGGCGCTCGGGCTGGGCGCGGCGGCGACCCGCACCACCAATCCGGCGATCCTGCTGCTGCTCGCCGCGGTCGCCGGGTACGTGGTCGCGGCCCGCCGGGGCGATGCGCCGTGGTCGCGCTCGTACGGGGCGTTCCTGCGGCTGGGCCTGCTGGTGCTCGGCATCCGGCTGGTGTTCGCGGTCTTCCTCGGCTCGCCGGTCCAAGGCACCCACGTGCTGTTCACCCTGCCCGAACTCCCGCTGCCCGCCTGGGCGCAGGGCGTGCGGATCGGCGGCCGGGTCACCGTCGAGGGGCTGCTCGCCGCACTGTACGACGGACTGCGGCTGGCCACCCTGCTGATCTGCGTCGGCGCCGCCAACTCGCTGGCCAGCCCGGCCCGCCTGCTGCGCGCCCTGCCCGGGGCGCTCTACGAGGCGGGTGTCGCCGTCGTGGTGGCGATGACCTTCGCGCCGAACCTGGTCGCGGACGTCCGCCGGCTGCGGGCCGCCCGCCGGCTGCGCGGCCGCTCCGACAGGGGCGTCGCGGCCGTGCTGAGCGTCGGACTCCCGGTACTGGAGGGCGCGTTGGAGCGGTCCATCGCGCTGGCCGCCGCGATGGACACCCGGGGCTTCGGCCGCACCGCCGACGTCCCGCGCCGGCTCGCCCGGGCGACGGCCGCACTCACCCTGGCCGGACTGCTCGGGGTCTGTCTGGCCGCGTACGGACTGCTGACGGCCGGCGGCGCGGGCTGGGCCCTGCCCGTCCTGCTGCTCGGCCTGGCCGCCGCCTTCGCCGGACTGCTGCTCGGCAGCCGACGGTCCGTCAGGAGCCGCTACCGGCCCGACCCCTGGGCCCTTCCCGAGTGGCTGACGGCCGGTTCCGGGACGGCCGTGGCGGCCCTCGTCACCTACCTGGCCGCGCAGGACCCGGCCGCGTTCGCCCCCACCGTCGTCCCGCCCACCGTCCCCGCGCTGCCGCTGACCGCCGCACTGGCCGTCCTGCTCGGCCTGGTACCGGCGTTCGCCGCCCCGACCCCGCCCCGGAGGGCATCGTGATCACCTTCGAGCAGGTCTCCGTCCGGTACGCGGACTCGGCCGCGCCCGTGCTGAACGGCGTCGACCTCACCGTCCCCGAGGGTGAACTCTGCCTGCTGGTGGGCCCGTCCGGCTCCGGCAAGTCCACCCTGCTGGGTACGGTCAGCGGCCTGGTGCCGCACTTCACCGGCGGGGTGCTGCACGGCCGGGTCACCGTCGGCGGCCGGGACACCCGCGAGCACCGGCCACGCGAACTCGCCGACCTGGTCGGCACGGTCGGGCAGGACCCGGCGGCGCACTTCGTCACCGACACGGTGGAGGACGAACTCGCCTACGGCATGGAGTCGCTGGGCCTGCCGGGCGACGTGATGCGCCGCCGGGTCGAGGAGACCCTCGACCTGCTCGGCCTCGCCGACCTGCGCGACCGCGCGCTGAACTCCCTCTCCGGGGGCCAGCAGCAGCGCGTCGCGATCGGCTCGGTGCTCACCGTGCACCCGCGCGTGCTGGTCCTGGACGAGCCCACCTCGGCGCTCGACCCGGGCGCGGCCGAGGAGGTGCTGTCCGTCCTCCAGCGCCTGGTGCACGACCTCGGCACCACCGTGCTGATGGCCGAGCACCGGCTGGAGCGGGTCGTCCAGTACGCCGACCAGGTGCTGCTGCTCACCCCGGACGCCGCGCCCGTCCTCGGCGAACCCGCCGAGGTGATGGCGCACTCCCCGGTGCACCCGCCGGTGGTCGGCCTCGGCCGGCTCGCGGGCTGGCGGCCACTGCCGCTCTCGGTCCGCGACGCGCGCCGCAAGGCCGCACCGCTGCGCGCCGAACTGGACGGCCGGACACCGCCCGCATCCGCTGCCGGGGCCGCCTCCCCGATCGCCGTCACCGACCGCCTCGCCGTGCGGCGCGGCCCGGTCCCCGCCCTGCGCGGCGTCGACCTCGCGCTCCACCCCGGCGAGATCACCGCCCTGATGGGCCGCAACGGCGCCGGCAAGTCCACTCTGCTCGGCAGCCTGGTCGGCCTGCACGCCCCCGCCTCCGGCAGCGTGAAGGTCGGCGGCCGCACCCCGCACCGCACCCGCCCCGCCGAGCTGATCCGCGAGGTCGGCCTCGTCCCGCAGGACCCGCGCGACCTGCTGTACGGCGAGTCGGTCGCCGCCGAGTGCGCCGCGGCGGACGGCGACGCGGGCGCCCCCGCCGGCACCTGCCGCGCGCTGGTCGGGCGCCTGCTGCCCGGCATCCCCGACGAGGCCCACCCGCGCGACCTCTCCGAGGGCCAGCGGCTCACCCTCGCGCTCGCCGTGGTGCTCACCGCCAGGCCCCCGCTGCTGCTCCTGGACGAGCCGACCCGCGGCCTCGACTACGCGGCCAAGGCCCGGCTGGTGGAGATCCTGCGCTCACTGGCGGCCGAGGACCACGCCGTGCTGCTGGCCACCCACGACGTCGAACTGGCCGCCGAACTCGCCCACCGCACGGTGATCCTGGCCGAGGGGGAGATCGTCGCGGACGGCCCGACGGCGGAGGTGGTGGTCTCCTCACCGGCCTTCGCCCCGCAGGTCGCCAAGGTGCTCGCGCCCGGGCCGTGGCTCACGGTCGGGCAGGTCGCGGAGGCGCTGGGCATGGAGGCTCCGGGTGTGGAGGCTTCGGGCGTGGAGACGCCGGGCACCGAGGCGCCGGGTGCCGAGGCTGCGGGCACGGAGGCGCCGGGCACCGAGGCGCCGGGCACGGAGGCGCCGGGCGCATGAGCACTCGTCCCGTCCCGCTCGGGCGCCGGTCCGTCACGGCGCTGCTGTCCGTCTCCTTCGTCGGCGTCGCCGCCTTCGGCTGGCCGCTGCTCGCCTCCACCGGGTCGGCGCTGGTCGGCCACTCGGCGGACGCCCCCTGGCTGTTCGCGCTGCTCCTCCCCCTGTTGCTCGCCGTCGTCATCGCCCAGATCTCCGAGGGCCGCACGGCGGGCGGCGGCGCGCCCGGCCTGGACGCCAAGTCCGTGGCGCTGCTGGGCGTGCTGGCCGCGGCCGGCGCGGCACTGCGGCCGCTCGGCGCGGGCACGGCGGGGCTGGAGCCGATGTTCTTCCTGATGGTGCTGTCCGGGCGGGTGCTCGGCCCGGGCTTCGGCTTCGTGCTCGGCTCGCTGTCGATGTTCGCCTCCGCGCTGCTCACCGGCGGGGTGGGGCCGTGGCTGCCGTTCCAGATGCTCGCCATGGGGTGGGTCTGCCTGGGGGCCGGACTGCTGCCGGGCGCCGCGTCCCTGCGCGGCCGCCGCGAGCTCTGGCTGCTGGCCGGGTACGGGGCCGTCGCGTCCCTGCTCTACGGCACGATCATGAACCTCCAGGGCTGGCCGTACATCGGCGGCCTGGCCGGTTCCATCTCCTTCGTGCCCGGCGACCCGCTGCCCGACAACCTGGTCCGCTTCGCCGCCTACTGCCTGACCACGTCCCTGGGCTGGGACCTGCCGAGGGCCGCCCTCACGGTCGTCCTGTGCCTCACCCTCGGCACCCCCGTCCTGCGCGCCCTGCGGCGTACGACCCGGCGCGCCGCCTTCGACGCCCCGGTCGCCTTCCGCCCGCCGGAGAGCTGACGGCGGCCCGCCCCGCGGGCGGATGCCTCCACGGCGGCGCCGCCTCGACCGGCCCTCCGGCACAGCGGGTCGAGGCGGCCTCGGGATACTTCCGGCCAAATATTTGATGTGTCCATGCCGTATCTATTGGAGCGTTCCAAGTATCGCTACGCTCACACCAGCTCCACAACCCGACCCCCTTACGGCCTCAGTCGTTCGAGGTCGTACGGACCTTCCGATTGGACAGGTGTGAAGTGATCGAAAAGCACCACCGCCTCCTGGACCGTCCCCCCATCGCGGCCCTCCGGGGCCGGCTCGCCGCCCTGGTGGGGGTGGTCGCCCTGCTGGTGGCCGTCCTCACCGGCACCGCCACCGGCACCGCCAGTGCCGACGACGGCGGTGCCGTGCACCGCCCCTCGTCCGGAGCCGCCGCCCGGCCCGGCCCCGGCGGCGGTGGCGGCGCGCCCGGGTGGATCTGCAACGGGACACCCGTCCAACCGGGCTGGGTCCTCACCATGCACAACAGCAGCGGCTGTGGCGGAATCGGCATGTGGTGGCAGACACCCGTGCAGGACGGCATCTGGACCTGCGCCACCTCGCCGATCCCGAACGGCTACGTGCTCTCCGGCCACAACCCCACCGGCTGTGACGGCTTCGACTCCTGGTACATGCAGCTGCCCAAGGACGGCCTGTGGACCTGCGGCACCTCGCCGCAGCCGCCCGGCTACGTGCTCACCCAGCACTACCCCAACGGCATGAACTGCGCCAACATCGACGCCTGGTACATGCAGAAGGTGCAGGACGGCATCTGGACCTGCGCGGGCTCACCGTTCCAGCCCGGGTACGTCAACACCGCCCACCAGGTGAACGGGTGCAACGGGGTCGGTTCCTGGTTCACCCAGCTGGCCCGACCGGGCGCGTGGATGTGCCCGTACCAGCCCGTTCCGGCCGGCTACCACACCAACGGCTTCCGCCAGGAGATGTGCAGCGGCCTGGGAGGCTCGCTCCTCGTCCACGACTGACATCCGCGACCGATCCCGTCCGCGAGCGCGCCGCTCGCAGGACGCCGCGCGCCCCGGGGCCTCCGCTCCGGGGCGCGCGTTCTCCTGCAGCACCAGGGGCCCCGAGATCGGCGACAGCCCCGCGAGCCGGGCCGGCGCCGGTGCGCGGACCAGCTTGTCCGCGCCGACAATATCGGGAGGAACCGTGGATCCGCGGGCCTTCCAGGCGCGACCACCGAGGACCTCCAAGGAGCGGAACGATGACCGAGCAGCCCCTCCCCGCCGTCGCCGTCGCGATCGTCGTCAGGGACGGCCGGGTGCTGATGGTCCGGCGGCGGATCGCCGAGGGCGAGCTGTCCTGGCAGTTCCCGGCCGGGGAGGTCGAGCCGGACGAGTCCGCCGAGGCGGCGGCCGTCCGCGAGACGGCCGAGGAGACCGGCCTGCGCGTCGCCGCCGCCCGGCTGCTCGGCGAGCGCACGCATCCGCGGAACGGGCGGCGGATGGCGTACACGGCCTGCGAGGTGGTCGGCGGCACCGCCACCGTCGTGGACTCCGACGAGCTGGACCGGGTGGTGTGGGCGTCGCGCGCCGAGCTGGCCGAGTACGTGCCGTTCCCGCTGTTCCCGCCGGTGCGGGAGCACCTGGACGGACTGCTCGCCGGCTAGGGCCCCGCTCCCGGTCTCGCTCCCGGTCCCGGTCCCGGCCCGAACGAATCGCCGAGCGTATCTATGCTGGTGGGCATGGGCGCTCAGAACTCCACCGACGAAGCCGTCATCCGGGTCGTGGGAGCGGCCGTCAACAACCTCCGGAACGTCAGCCTGGACCTGCCGAAGAAGGCCCTGACGGTCGTCACGGGAGTCTCCGGGTCCGGCAAGTCCTCGCTGGTGCTCGACACCGTCGCCGCCGAGGCGCAGCGCCTCGTGAACGACACGTACGCCTCCTTCGTGCGGAACCGGCTGCCGCACATGCCGGCCCCCGAGGTGCAGTCGATGAGCGGCCTCACCTTCACCGCCATCATCGACCAGCGCCGCTTCACCGGGAACTCGCGCTCGACCGTCTCCACGGCCTCCGACATCGCGCCGCTGCTCAGGCTCGTGTTCTCCCGGATCGGCGAGCCCTCCGCCGGGTTCTCGCCCGCGTACTCCTTCAACGACCCGGCGGGCATGTGCCCCGACTGCGAGGGCCTGGGCACCGTCGTCGACATCGACGTCGAGGAGCTGATCGACCCGGAGCGGACCATCGACGAGGGCCCGGTGCGGTTCAGTCAGTTCCGGCCCGGGGTCTACCGCTGGAAGCGCTTCGCGTACTGCGGCCTGTTCGACCGGAACAAGCCGCTGAAGGACTACTCGGAGGAGGAGATGCGGCTCTTCCTCTACGCGGACCAGCTCAAGCTGCCGAACCCCGATCCGCGCTTCCCCAAGACCGCCCGCTTCGACGGCGTCATCACCCGGATGCGCGACGTGTACGTGAAGAACCGTCCGACCAAGATGTCCCCGCAGGTGCACGAGGAACTGGAGCGCCTCACCACCCGCCGGGTCTGCCCCGCGTGCGGGGGAGCCCGGTTGAACGCCGCGGCCCGCGCCAGCCTCGTCGACGGGCGGTCGATCGTGGACTGGTCGGCCATGTCGGTCGCCGACCTCCGTGCCCTCCTGGAGACGGTGGACGATCCGCGGGTGGAGCCGGCGCTCGCCGGCATCCGCCACACCCTGGACGCACTGCTGTCGGTCGGGCTCGGCTACCTCTCGCTCGACCGCGAGTCCTCGACGCTCTCCGGCGGCGAGGCCCAGCGGGTGAAGATCGTCCGGCACCTCGGCAGTGCCCTCACCGACATCACGTACGTCTTCGACGAGCCCTCGACCGGCCTCCACCCCGCCGACGTACGACGGCTCAACCAGCTCCTGCTGAGACTGCGCGACGCGGGCAACACCGTCCTCGTCGTGGAGCACCACCCCCAGGTGATCCGGGTCGCCGACCACGTTGTCGACATGGGGCCGGGCGCGGGGAAGGACGGCGGCCTGGTGCGGTTCGAGGGGACACCGGAGGAACTGCGCGCGAGCGGCACCGCCACCGGGCGGCTGCTCTCCACCCCGCTGGAGCCGCGGCGCACGGTCCGCGAGCCGCGCGACCGCGTCCGGGTCGTGGGCGCCTCGGCGCACAACCTCACCGGCTTCGACGTCGACATCCCGATCGGCGTCCTCACCGCCGTCACGGGCGTCGCGGGCTCCGGCAAGAGCTCCCTCGCCACCAACGAACTCCCGCGCCAGCACCCCGGGTTCACGGTCGTCGGGCAGGACCCGCTGCGCGGCGGCGTACGGTCGATGTCGCTGAGCGTCCTCGGCGTCGCCGACGGCGTGCGCGAGGCGTTCGCCGCCGCGTCCGGACTCGAACCGGCCTGGTTCAGCTTCAACTCCAAGGGGGCCTGCCCCGCCTGCCGCGGCAAGGGCCACATCACCACCGAACTCGCCTTCCTGGACGACGTCGCCACGCCCTGCGACGCCTGCGGCGGCGAGCGCTTCAACCCCACGGCCCTGAAGGCGGAACTCGACGGGCACACCATCGCGGACGTCCTGCGGACGGCGGCGGGCCCGGTGGCCGAACTCTTCTCCGACCGCCCGGACATCGCGGAGCCCCTGCGGTGGCTGGAGCGCGTCGGGCTCGGCTACACCGCCGTCGGGCAGTCGCTCGACACCCTCTCCGGCGGCGAGAAGCAGCGCCTCCTGCTCGCCCGGCACCTCAGCGCCTCCGCCGGCTTCGCCGAGGAGCGGATCGTCCTCGACGAACCGACGACCGGCCTGCACCCCAGCGACGTGGAACGGCTGGACGGACTCTTCGCCGAGCTCGTGGACGCGGGCGCGACCCTGGTCGTCGTCGAGCACAACCTCCGGGTCGTCGCCCAGGCCGACCACGTGATCGACATCGGGCCGGGCGCCGGGTCGGACGGCGGCCGGCTGCTGTTCACCGGCCCGCCGGCCGAACTGGCCCGCCGGACGGACTCGCTCACGGGCAGGGCCCTGGCGGAGGCCGCGGCCGGCTAGGCCCTCGAACCGCCCCCCGGCCGCACCCCCGAAGGCGCCCCAGGCCCCGAACCCGCCGGATTCCCCGTGCGCCCCGGTAGGCCACCCGTACGCTGTCCCGCAGCACGAGCACGGCACGAACCTTCGGGGGAACCGGGGAAAGCCAGTGGAACTACGTCAGTTGCGCGTCTTCGAGGCCGTCGCCGCCCACCGCACGGTCGCCGGTGCGGCGGTGGCCCTCGGGCTCGCCCCGGCCTCGGTCTCCGAGCAGGTCAGCACCCTCGAACGCAGCCTCGGCACCGAGCTGTTCGACCGGGCACCGCGCGGCATGACCCTCACCCCGGCCGGGGAGCGGCTGCTGCCCTGGTCCCACCGGCTCCTCGACCAGGCCGAGCAGGCCCGCCGCGAGGTCGTCGTCACCCGGACCCGGCTGCGCCTCGGCGTACTGGAAACCGTCGCCGCCGGCCACGTCCCGGCCGTCCTGGACCGCCTCACCGCCCACCGGCCCGACCTGGACCCGTCCCTCCACACCAGCCCCTCCCGCGACGCCCTCCTCGACGGCGTCGCCGCCGGAGCCCTGGAGGCCGCCCTCGTCCTCGACTCCCCCGGGCCGCTCGGTTCCCTCGGCTTCCCCCTGCCGCCGGCACCGCTCGACCACCTCGACCTCCAGGACGTCCCCCTCGCCCTGGTCGCCTCCCCCGCACACCCGCTCGCCCGCGCCACCGCCCTCACCCCCGACCGGCTCCGCGGCCACCGCCTCCTCGTCGACTCCCCCACCTGCTGCTACCACCTCGCCGGCGAACGCCTCCTCGGCCGGCACGTCCGCCGCCTCCACACCGGCGGCGTCCCCACCACCCGCGCCTGCGCCGAGCAGGGCCTCGGCCTCGCCCTCCTCCCCGCCCACGCCGTGCACGACCACCTCACCGCCGGCACCCTCACCCGCCTCCCCCTCGACCCCCCGCCCCTCCACCTCCGCCTCCTCTGGCCCACCGGCCACGCCCCGCTCACCCCCCTCCCCTGACCGCCCCGCCCGCCCCCCGGAAAGCCGCGTGCCCCGGGGCCATAGGAGCCCCGGGGCACGCAACCGCCGTACGGACGTCAGGCCTTGGGGCCCGCGGACTGGACGACCTCGAAGGACCAGAGGGTGGAACCCGAGGCGGCGGGGCGCTTGGGCGCCTCGCCCTCGCCGGACGGGCCGTTCTGGTGGGCCGACTTCATCGGGCCCTCCATCCAGGCCTTGAAGTCCTCCTCGCTGCGCCAGCGGGTGTAGACGAGGTACTGGTCGGTGCCCTCGACGGGGCGGAGGAGTTCGAACCACTCGAAGCCGTCCGAGTTCTCCACCGCGCCGGCGCGGGAGGCGAAGCGCTGCTCCAGCACCTCGCGCTGCCCGGCCGGCACTGTCAGGACGTTGATCTTGACGACGGACATGGTGCTCCTTCTGCTCGTGCGACTGCTGACGGCAGCAGTCTGCTACACCTCACGGGCGGGCCGTCGGCGGGCGGCGGCGGTCACGGTGGGTGGCGGGGCGCCGACGTGCAGGCACGGGAGCGCGGTGTCAGCCTGGTAGGAGAGCCCAGAACCCGAGGGACATGGGGAGTGGTCATGGGTATCGGCGACAAGTTCCAGGACAAGGCACAGCAGTTGGAGGACGAGGCCAAGTCGCGCCTGGGCGGGCAGCAGAAGCCGCAGCAGGGTGACGATGCCCAGCAGAAGGCCTCCGAGGCCCAGCAGCAGGCCCAGCAGCAGGCACGGCAACAGGGTCAGCAGAACCAGGACGACATCGAGGGCCGGCAGTAGCGGCAGGCGTCGACCGCGGGGACGGCCCGGGCGAGCCCGGGGCCGTCCCCGGTCGCGTCGGTCTCAGGCGATCCACGGCGGGAGGACGCGCCGGTCGTCGCGCGGGGCGAGGGCGCAGGCGTCGGCCGGGGTGCGGGCGTCGGGGTTGTAGGCGTGGGCGGGGGACGGGGAGGCGACGACGGCGGTGAAGCCGGTGTCGGTGGCGATCCGGCGGGCGGTGTCGGCGGGGAGGACGGCGGTGTCCCCGGCGGCGAGGGTGAGGAGCTCCCCCGCGAGGTCGATCGCGGCGGTGCCGGTGAGCAGCGTCCAGACCTGCTCGGTGTCCATGGCGTGCAGCGGGCCGCGGGCGCCGACGGCCATGTCGACGTGCCAGACGGCGAGGGCCGTGGAGCCCTGGGTGGGCGAGGCGTGGGTGGTCATGACGGCGTTCGGGGTCTCGGTGCGGCGGGCGTCGGTCCGGCGGATGACGGGCATGGCGAGGGAACCCCCTAAGATGGACAATGAAGTTGTCTATATGGTCAATGAGGTTGTCTATCGTGTCAAGTGACCTTCCCCCGCCGGGATTCGAGCTGCCGCTGCGTCTGCTGCTCGCCTTCCGGACGATCATCGACGAGCTGCACGAGCGCATCGCCCGCGAGGGCCACCCCGACCTGCGCCCGATGCACGGCTTCGTCTTCCAGGCGATCGGCCCGCAGGGCACCACCGCCACCGAACTCGGCCGCCGCCTCGGCGTCACCAAGCAGGCGGCGGGCAAGACCGTCGACAACCTGGAGCAGCTCGGCTACGTCGAGCGCGCCTCCGACCCGGCCGACACCCGGCGCAAGCTGGTCCGGCTCACCGAGCGCGGGACGGACTGCCTGCTCCGCTCGGCCCGGATCTTCGACGAGCTGCGCGAGGAGTGGTCGGCGGCCCTCGGCGAGGAGCAGCTGCGGCAGCTGGAGGACGGCCTGCGCCGACTCGCCCCCGGAGACCCGTTCCGCCTCGACACCCCGCGCTGGTTCGGCACCCCGTAGGAACCGGGCAGCCCACAGAAGCCGGGCAACCCGTAGGAACCGAGCACGCCACGGAGCCGGGCAACCCCCAGGAACCGAACGCCCCGACGGGCCCTCAGGACCCGGGCAGCCCCCGGGTCGCGAGGGTCTGGTTCCCGTACGCCTTCACCCCGGTGACCTCGGCGCCGAACCACTCCGGCGCCGAGAAGGCCGCCGCCTCCTCCTCGGAGCCGAACTCGACCTCGACGGTGCGCAGCCCCGCCAGCCCGCCCCGGTAGACGTCCGCGTGGACGGTGACGCCGGACGCCTCGAAGGTGTAGCGGTCCTTGACCAGGCGGGCGCCCTCGGTGGCCGGCCAGAGTTCGGTGAACTCCTGCTCGTCCAGCTCGCGTTCCACCTCGATCCGGACCGGCGCGCCGACCGAGGAGGCCTTGCGCTTGACGCCGAGGACGCGGCTGCCGCCGATCCGCCGCAGCCGCACCTCCGTCCCGTCGTCCTTGATCGCGATGTACCCCTGCTCGATGCGCAGCCGCACCGCGGTGTCCGGCGGCTCGAAGTCACCCAGCAGGAACTTGCGCTCGATCTCCAGCGGCACGCCGCACCACCCTTCCGCACGTCCGGGACCACCGCCGGGCCGTCAGAACGACCGGCCCTCCCCACGGTACGGGCCCTGCGGCCCCGACGGGTCCGGACGGTCCCGCGGGTCCGCGCACAGCGAGGCGCTGAGCCGGTTCAGCACCCCGGCGAGTTCGGCGTACCGCTGCTCGTCCCAGTCCCCCAGCAACTCGGCGAGCTGGGTGCGCCGGGCGGCGACCAGCCGCAGCGCCGCCTCCTCCCCCGGCTCGGTGAGCCGCAGCGGCAGCCGCCCGGCCCTGGCCGCCAGGCCCCGGCCCTCGACCTCCCGGACGGCCTCCTCGATGACGGCGGCCGGCACGATCCGCCGCTCGGCCAGTTCGGCCGGCTCGATCGACCCGTGCTGGTGCATCTGGAGGAGCAGCCAGCTGGAGGCGGGCCGCAGGTCCAGCCCGGCGGTCTCGGTGATCCGGCGGAAGAGGTCGCGCCGGGCCTCACGGCTGTTCAGCACCGAGAGCGCGCGGGCGATCTCGTCCAGCGAGGTGCGTTCGACCGGGTTGAACCCGATGGACTCGCTGAGGTCCGGCGCGGTGACGGTGGAGCGCAGCTTCTGCTCCCGCAGGAACAGCGACAGCACGAAGGCGACCAGCGCGACCGGCACCGCGTACAGGAAGACCCGGGTGATCGACTCGGCGTAGGCGTGGTAGACCCCGGGCTGGACGGCGGCCGGCAGCCGGGGGATGACGCGAGGGTCGGAGGTGATGACCTCCGGCCGGAAGCCGGGCGGCAGCGGCACCCCCGCCAGGGCGTCGGCGAGCCGGCTGCGCAGCCCGCTCGCGAAGACCGTCCCGAAGATGGAGACGCCGAAGGAGGCCCCGATCGAGCGGAAGAAAGTGGCGCCCGCGGTGGCCACGCCGAGGTCCTCGTAGCCGACCGAGTTCTGCACGATCAGCACCAGCACCTGCATCACCAAACCCAGCCCGAGGCCGAAGACCAGGAAGTACGCGCTCATCTCGGCGGTGCTGCTGTGCTCGTCCAGCCGGGAGAGCAGCAGCAGCCCGACGGTGGTCACCGCCGTCCCGGCGATCGGGAAGATCCGGTAGTGGCCGGTGCGGGCGACGATCTGGCCGGAGCCGATCGAGGTGAGCAGCATGCCGAGCACCATCGGCAGCATGTGGATGCCGGACATGGTGGGCGAGACCTGCTGGACCACCTGGAGGAAGGTCGGCAGGTAGGTCAGCGCGCCGAACATCGCGAAGCCCACCACGAAGGAGATCACCGCGACCAGGCTGAACGTCCGCGAGCGGAACAGCCGCAGCGGCAGCACCGGTTCCGCCGCGGTCCGCTCGACCAGGACGAAGGCGAGCAGCAGCACCAGCCCGAGCACGCCGAGGCCGACGATCTGCCAGGAGGTCCAGCCCCAGGTGGTCCCGCCGAGCGAGGTCATCAGCACCAGGCAGGTGGCGACGGCGGCGATCAGGGCGGTGCCGAGGTAGTCGATCCGGTGCTCGCGCCGGACCTCCAGTCCGTGCAGCACCGCAGCGATCACCACCAGGGCGACGACGCCGATCGGCAGGTTGATGTAGAACACCCAGCGCCAGCTGAGGTGGTCGACGAACACCCCGCCGAGCAGCGGCCCGAGCACGCTGGTGACGCCGAACACGGCCCCGAAGAGGCCCTGGTAGCGGCCGCGGTCCCGGGGGGCCACGAGGTCGCCGACGATCGCCTGGGAGAGCACCATCAGTCCGCCGCCGCCCAGGCCCTGGAGGGCGCGGAAGGCGATCAGCTCGCCCATGTTCTGGGCGATCCCGCACAGCACCGAGCCGAGCAGGAAGATCACGATGGAGGCCTGGAAGAAGCGCTTCCGGCCGTACATGTCGCCGAGCTTGCCCCACAGCGGGGTCGCGGCGGTGGACGCCAGCAGGTAGGCGGTGACCACCCAGGAGAGGTGGTCGAGGCCGCCGAGGTCGCTGACGATGGTCGGCAGCGCGGTGGAGACGATGGTCTGGTCGAGGGCGGCGAGCAGCATCGCCAGCAGCAGGGCGCCGATCGGCACCCAGAGGTTGTGGACGGTGACGGCCGGCGGGCCGGAGCGGCCCGCCGGGCCCGGGTCGGACGCGGCGCGCGGCTCCGTCACGACGTCTCCGTGGGCATGGCGTCTCCAGGGGGTCGCGGGCCCGTCGGCCGGGCCGTGCGGATGATCACTCCCAGCTCACCACGCCGGTCGGTTTCGTCCCGAAATGTGCTGCCGGGTTGAGCCGAGCGTAAGCGCCGGGGACGACCGCCGCGCCCCGGGCGTTCTCGGAGGAGCCAACCCGCACCAACCGGCACAACACCCCCGCCCGGAGACGGACGCCCCTGTCCACCCCTCGGGCGGTCCTGCATAATCAGGCGCGTTCGTGCGCCGGGCCCGCCCGGAACGTGCGCCGAACGACCGAACGGCCGCACGGCCGGACAACCGACCGCGAGATCGACGCGAACCCGAGGAGGGCCGGCCGATGCCGGACCAGCACTGCCCGACGTGCGGCGCCGCACGCTCCACCGGGTGCGGCTGCGTCCCGGACCCGAGCCTCACCGAGACCACCGTCCTGCCCCACATCGAGGGCCCGCCGCTGGTCCGCCCGTACGTCCCGCAGACCGCCGACCAGGTGGCCGACGAACCCCACCCGAACGCGCCGGTCGTGGACCCGTTCGCGACCACGGTGCTGCCGCCCGTCCCCCCGGGACGGCCCGGGCCGCCGACCGCTCCCCCGCTCGGGCCGGACGCGGACGCGTACGCCACCACCGTGCTGCCGCCCGTCGGGGCGGACCAGGACCCGTTCGCCGCAGGCCAGGACCCGTTCGCCACGGACCAGGACCCGTTCGCCGCTGGGCATGACCCGTTCGCCGCGGGACACCCCTTCGGGGCGGACGCCGGCGCGTACGCCCGTCCGGGTGGCCACCCGGACGCCCACGCCACCACCGTGCTGCCGCCCGTCCCGCCCGCCGGGCCGGAGGCGAACGAGATCGGCCTCTTCCCGTTCGGGCAGGCCCCGGGCCACGGTCCGGCCCCGGACGCGCCCGGGCCGGAGGCGGGCGGCGGCCGGGCCGCCAGACGGGCGGCCGAACAGGCCGAACGGCGGCCGTTGGCCCAGCGCAAGGGACTGCTCGCCGGGATCGGTGCCGCCCTGGTCGCGCTCACCATCGGTGTCGCCTACGCGGTGACGCCCTCCGGCGAGCCGTCCGCCAAGCGGGCGCAGCCGCTGCCGACGAGCACCCTGGCGCCCGCGCCGGTGGACCCGCCCACCCTGGCGACGCCCGGATGCGCTCCAGCCCGCGCGGCCAGGACTTCGCGAACATCGGCGGGCTGGCCGTCGCGCTGCGGGTGCAGG
>NZ_JBEZUT010000210.1:0-15234 GCF_040636595.1 Kitasatospora sp. NPDC036755 | reverse complement strand
GCTCCCGCGACGGCTCCCGCGACGGCTCCCGGTGCGGCGTCCGCGCGGGTGGTGCGGCCGGCGCGTTGACGCCGTCGCCCGCCCGGGGCGTTCCGGGGGCGGGGGCGTTCCGCTCAGGATCATTTAAGGCGCGCTTGGTGTTCTCTTAGGGCTCTTTTGACGCGGTCGGGTGCGGTGCCTTCCTCGTCGGGGCGTGTTCGCTCACAGCGAACTGGACGTCGGGAACATCCGGCGGTCGCCAGGCCTTAGTCAGGTCGACTCAAGTTCGCTGACTGGGGAGAGATCATGGCATCGACGTCCGCACCGCTCACCCTGCCCGTGCTGCCGCTCGACGACGAGGTCGTCCTGCCGGGCATGGTCGTCCCGCTGGACCTGAAGGACACCGAGGTGCGCGCCGCGGTCGAGGCCGCCCGGGCCGCCGCCACCGGCACCGGCAAGCCGCAGGTCCTGCTGGTTCCGCGGGTGGACGGCTCGTACGCGGCGGTCGGCACGCTGGCCACCGTGGAGCAGGTCGGCCGGCTCGCCGACGGCGACCCGGCCGCGCTGGTGCGCGCCGTGCGCCGGGCCCGCATCGGCGTCGGCACCACCGGCCCCGGCGCCGCGCTGTGGGTGGAGACCACGCCGTTCAAGGAGTCCTCGGTCGGCATGCCCGTGGCCGGCCGGGCCGCCGAGCTGGTCAAGGAGTACAAGGCGCTGTCCACCCAGTGGCTGCGCAGGCGCGGGGCCTGGCAGATCGTCGACCGGGTGGCGCAGATCGAGGGCGTCGGCGAGCTCGCCGACAACATCGGCTACGCGCCCTTCGCCACCGCCGAGCAGAAGCTCAAGGTGCTGCTGGAGGCCGACCAGGTCGCCCGCCTGGAGTACGCGCTCACCCTGCTGCGCGACCACCTCGCCGAGGAGGAGGTCAACGACACCATCCGCAAGGACGTCGAGGAGGGCGTGGCCAAGCAGCAGAAGGAGTTCCTGCTCCGCCGCCAGCTGGAGGCCGTCCGCAAGGAGCTGGCCGAGCTGAACGGTGAGGCGGCCGACGAAGAGGGGGACTACCGCGCCCGGGTCGAGGCCGCCGACCTCCCCGAGAAGGTCCGCGAGGCCGCGCTCAAGGAGGTCGACAAGCTGGAGCGCGCGTCCGACCAGTCGCCCGAGGGCTCCTGGATCCGCACCTGGCTGGACACCGTCCTGGAGCTGCCCTGGAACGAGCGCACCGAGGACGCGTACGACATCGCCGGTGCCCGCGCGGTGCTGGACGCCGACCACGCCGGCCTGGCCGACGTGAAGGAGCGGATCGTCGAGTACCTGGCCGTCCGCAAGCGCCGCGCCGACCAGGGGCTCGGCCTGGTCGGCGGCCGTCGAGGGGGCGCGGTGCTCGCCCTGGTCGGCCCGCCCGGTGTCGGCAAGACCTCGCTCGGCGAGTCGGTGGCCCACGCCATGGGCCGCAAGTTCGTCCGGGTCGCGCTCGGCGGCGTCCGGGACGAGGCGGAGATCCGCGGCCACCGGCGCACCTACGTCGGCGCGCTGCCGGGCCGGCTGGTGCGGGCGATCAAGGAGGCCGGTTCGATGAACCCGGTCGTCCTGCTGGACGAGATCGACAAGGTCGGCTCCGACTACCGGGGGGACCCGTCCGCAGCCCTGCTGGAGGTGCTCGACCCGGCGCAGAACCACACCTTCCGGGACCACTACCTGGAGGTCGAGCTCGACCTCTCCGACGTCGTCTTCCTCGCCACCGCCAACGTGCTGGAGGCCATCCCCGAGCCGCTGCTCGACCGGATGGAGCTGGTCCGGCTGGACGGCTACACCGAGGACGAGAAGGTCGTCATCGCCCGCGACCACCTGCTCCCGCGCCAGCTGGAGAAGGCCGGACTCGGCGACGGGCAGGTCACCGTGGACGAACCGGCGCTGCGCAGGCTCGCCGGGGAGTACACCCGGGAGGCCGGCGTGCGCACCCTGGAGCGCTCGATCGCCCGGGTGCTGCGCAAGATCGCCGCACAGGCCGAGCTGGGCGAGCGCGAGCTGCCCGCCGCGGTCGGCGCGGACGACCTGCGCGCCCTGATCGGCCGCCCGCACCACGTGCCGGAGTCCGCCCAGGAACCGGCCGAGCGGCGCACCGCCGTCCCCGGCGTGGCCACCGGCCTCGCGGTGACGGGCGCCGGCGGCGACGTCCTCTACATCGAGGCCTCGCTGGCCGACGCCGAGACCGGCGGCACCGGGCTGACCCTCACCGGGCAGCTGGGCGACGTCATGAAGGAGTCCGCGCACATCGCGCTCTCCTACCTGCGCTCGCGCGGCGCCGAGCTGGAGCTGCCGGTCACCTCGCTGCGCGACCGCGGCGTGCACCTGCACATCCCGGCCGGGGCCATCCCCAAGGACGGGCCGAGCGCCGGCATCACCATGACCACGGCGCTGGCCTCGCTGCTCTCCGGCCGCAAGGTGCGCACCGACGTGGCGATGACGGGCGAGGTGTCGCTGACCGGGCGGGTGCTGCCGATCGGCGGGCTGAAGCAGAAGCTGCTCGCCGCCGACCGGGCCGGGATCACCACGGTGATCATCCCCAGGCGCAACGAGGCCGACCTCGACGACGTCCCGGCCGAGGTGCTGGAGCGGCTCACCGTCCACCCGGTGGCGGACGTCCGGGAGGTGCTGGAGCTGGCGCTGGAGCCGGCCGGGGCCGCGGTGCTGGTGGCCGCCTGACCCGCCGTCCCGGGTCGCCCGCACGGGCCGACCCGGGACGGCCTCGGGGGCTCCCGGGGCTCCCGAGCCGTGGCGGCGGAACGGCCCGGGAGCCCACCGGCGATCTGAACGGCCGACGGCATCCCCGCGTGCGAGACTGCGGAGATGCCGTCCCCCACGCAGCGGGCCCTGGCCCGGGTGCCCGCCCGGCTGCGCCCCTTCCTGGTGCGGCACCGCCGGCTGGTGAAGTTCCTGCTGGTCGGGAGCGGCTGCTTCGTGCTCACCACGGTGATCAACTTCGAGCTCAGGTTCACCGTGCTGGAGCACAAGCCGGTGGTCGCGCTGACGGTCGCGACGGTGATCGGCACCGTCGTCTCCTACGTGCTGAACCGCCGCTGGGCGTTCCGGGCCGACGGGCGGCAGCGCGCCGCGCTGACGTTCCTCCTGGTCAGCGTGGTGGCGATCGCCGTCAACGACGTCCCGCTGGTGGTCTCCCGGTACCTGCTGGACCTGCGGGAGCCCTACATCGGCTCCTTCCAGCAGGAGGTCGCGGACTTCCTGAGCGGGATGGTCGTCGGCACCTTCGTGGCGATGCTGTTCCGCTACTGGGCGATACGGCGGTGGGTCTTCCCGCCGCCCGCCGGACCGCCCCCGGTGCCGACGGCGGTGCCCCCGGAACCCGGTTACGCTGCACCCGAGATGCCACGGGATGTGCCGTAGAGGGGCGAGGTGAGCCTGATGCACGAGCCGGACCCGGTCCGGACCGGGCCCGCCAGCCAGCAGGGGATGCGCAGGGCCAACCTGGCGCTGGTGCTCGGGACGATCGCCGGCGGGCCGCGCTCGCGCGCCGAGGTGGCCGCCGGCACCGGCCTGACCAGGGCGGCCGTCTCCTCGCTCGCCGAACAGCTGATCTCCGCCGGCCTGGTGGTCGAGGAGGGCCGCGCCGCGCCCAGCGGCAAGGTCGGCCGCCCCGGCACCGCGCTCGGCCTCAACCCGGCCGGGCCCGGCGGCCTCGGCGCCGAGATCGGGGTGCGGCACCTGGGCGCCTGCGTGGTCGACCTGCGCGGGGAGGTCCGCGCCTGGCGGCGCCGGGAGGTCTCCAACCACGGCCGCGAGCCCGCCGCCGTGATGGCCGACCTCGCCCGGCTGCTGGACGAAACCGTCGCCGAGGCGGGGCTGCGCCCGGCAGGCCTCACCCTGGCCGTACCCGGGCTGGTCGGCGCCTGCGGCGGGGTGCTCCAGCGGGCCGCCAACCTGGGCTGGCAGGACGTCCCGCTGGCCGCCGCGCTGCGCCCCGCGCTGCGGACGGCCGGGGGAGGCCTGGCCGAGCTGCCGATCGAGGCGGACAACGAGGCCAACCTCGGCGGACTGGCCGAGCGCTGGCTGGGCGAGGGCCCGGAGGACTTCCTGTACGTCTCCGCCGAGGCCGGGGTCGGCGCGGCGATCGTGGTCGGCGGCCGGCTGCTGCGCGGGGCCGGCGGCTTCGCCGGCGAGTTCGGCCACGTGCCGGTCCACCCCGACGGGCTCCGCTGCGCCTGCGGGGCACGGGGCTGCCTGGAGCAGTACGCGGGCGAGGCGGCGGCCCTGCGGGCGGCCGGCCTGACCGGGGCCCGGGGCGACTGGGTGGCGCTGCTCGCCGACCGCGCCGAAGCCGGGAACGGGGCCGCGCTCGGAGCGCTGGCCGGGGCGGGTGCGGCGCTCGGCACCGCGGCCGCCGGCGCCGTCAACCTGCTGGACCCGGCCCGGGTGGTGCTGGGCGGCGGCTACGCCCGGCTGGCGCCCTGGCTGCTGCCCGCGATGCGGGCCGAGCTGGCCGCCCGGGTGACGGTGCGGCCGTGGTCCGGGGACCGGCTGACGGTCTCCCCGCTGGGCCGCCGGGGCCCGCTGCTGGGCGCGGCGGTGCGGGTCGTCCGGGCCGTTCTGGCCGACCCGGGGCTGCTCGGGTAGGCGTTCCCCGGGCCCCGGGCCCCGGGCCCCCGGGGAACGCCCGAGCCCCCGGCCGGTGGGGGCCGGGGGCTCGGTACGGCGATCGGTGGCGGAGGCTCAGGCCGCGGCCTCGGCCTCGCCGGCGACCAGCTCGCGGCCGCCGGAGCGCGGGCCGCGCAGCACGGCCAGCAGGGCGACGCCGATGCCGATCAGCGCCCAGACGACCATGACCAGGATCGGCAGCCCCAGGTTGGTGGAGCCGAAGTAGGCGATCGACTTGGTGGCGGTGGTGCCGGCCCCGTTCGGGATCCAGGAGCCGATCGCCCGCCAGAACGGCGGCGTCATCGGCGCCGGGTAGACGCCGCCCGCGCTCGGGTTGCCGAGCACCACGAAGATCAGCACGGCGACGCCGATGCCGAGGATGTCGAACAGGCACTGGAGCGCCATGGTGAACGCGCCGACCGTGAACACCACCAGGGCGCCGATGGCGCTCAGGGCGAGGACCGAGCCCGGCAGGGCGTTCAGCACCGGTCCGGCGATCACCGTGCCGAGGACGCCGGCCCCGACCGAGTACACCGCGAGGACGCCGAGGCGGATCAGCAGGCGGTTGACGTTGGCCGGCTTGGAGCCCGCGCTGATGCCGAGGATCGAGGCGACCAGGTAGCCGCCGACGCACCAGCCGATCACCAGGTAGAAGGCGGAGAGGCCGTTGTTGTCGCCCTTGGCGAGCGGCACGACGTCCTGGACCTTGACCGTGCGGCCCTGGCTCTGGTCGATCGCGGTGGTGATGCTCTCGGCGGCCTTGGCGGCGGCGGTGCCGCGGGCGCTGCCGACCAGCAGGGTGTCCTGGGTGGAGGTCGGGTCCACGACCAGCGCGGCGTAGAGCTTCTGGTCCTTGATCTGCTGGGTCGCCGTCTCGGCGTCGGGCGCGGTGACGGCGCGGACGGCGTCGTTCGGCACCGACTCCAGCGCGCCGACCAGCTTGGGGGCGACCTGCGGCGGGGCGACCACCGCGATGGAGAGGTTCTGCGGGGTCGGCTTGTGCAGCGCTCCGATGTAGGAGGTGATGAAGCCGAGCTGGAGCAGCAGCACGCCGATCACGAGCAGTGCCGCGCGCGGGGTGACCGCGCTCTTCAGTTCGGCGAGGAAACCCTGCCCCGGGGCTGCCATCCACATCTCCTTGTGTAACGGGGGAAAACGGTACTTCCAGAACCGATACTTCATACCATGAAGTAGTTGGCTTGTCGCACCCCCACGCCGGGCCGTCCGCGGGTGTCGCTGCGCGATACTGGCGCGGTGAGTGACGAGGAATCCCTGGTGGCGGTGGAGCGCGAGGTCGCGCTGATGTTCCGGCGGGGCCGGGCCAGAGTGGCGGAACTCTCACGGCGGGTGCACCCCGGGCTGGAGGGGATGGCCTACAGCCTGCTCGCCTACATCGAGCAGGCCGGGCCGGTGCGGGTGACCGACGTCGGCGTGCACTTCTCGATCGGCAAGGCGACGGTGAGCCGGCAGGTCCGGACGCTGGAGGAGCTGGGCCTGGTGGCCCGGGAGACGGACCCGCTGGACCGCCGGTCCGCGCTGGTCTCGCTCACCGAGGACGGGCGGCGGCGCTACCTGGCCGCGCACGACGTCCGGATGCGCCGGGTGCGCGAGGTGATGGGGGGCTGGTCGCCGGAGGACGTGACCCGCTTCGCGGAGCTGCTGCACCGCTTCAACGACGTGCTGGAGGAGCCGCCGACCGACTGACCGGGCGGTCGGCGGCGGCGTGGCCGGGCCCCGGGCAGGGGCTTCGGCGGCGGACTTTACTTTCCCTTGAAGAAAGTTGCCTTATTCAACCATCTGGTCTTATGGTTGCTTACGGCAACGAAATTTCATGATCCGCGTATCCCGCGCGCACCCGCCGAAGGACCCAGATGACCGTGACCACCGAGGCCGCGAGCGGAACCGCCGCCGCGACCGACAGTCAACAGATGACGCACCGCCAGGTGATGGAGGCACTCTCCGGCCTGCTGCTCGGCCTGTTCGTGGCCGTGCTCTCCTCGACCGTCGTCTCCAACGCCCTGCCGCACATCCTGGCCGACCTGCACGGCGGCCAGTCCGCGTACACCTGGGTCATCACCGCGGCCCTGCTCACCCTCACCGCCTCCACCCCGATCTGGGGCAAGCTCTCCGACCTCGTCAGCAAGAAGCTGCTGCTGCAGATCGCCCTGCTGATCTACATCGGCACCTCGGCGCTGGCCGGCCTTTCGCAGAACACCGGCGAGCTGATCGCCTGCCGCGCGCTCCAGGGCATCGGCGCCGGCGGTGTCGTGGCGCTCGGCCAGATCTGCCTGGCCGCGATGGTCCCGGCGCGCGAGCGCGGCCGGTACAGCGGCTACTTCGGCGCGGTCTTCGCGCTCGCCACCATCGGCGGCCCGCTGATCGGCGGCGTCATCGTGGACACCTCCTGGCTCGGCTGGCGCTGGTGCTTCTACGTCGGCATCCCGTTCGCGCTGGTCGCGATCCTGGTGGTGCAGCGCACCCTCAAGCTGCCGGTGGTCAAGCGCAAGGCGAAGATCGACTACCTGGGCGCGCTGGTCATCACCGCCTCGGTCAGCCTGCTGATGATCTGGATCACCCTGGCCGGCAAGAACTACGCCTGGGTGTCCTGGCAGACCGCGGCCATGGTCGGCGGCGGACTGGTGCTGGGCGCCCTGGCCGTCGTGGTCGAGCGCCGCGCCGCAGAGCCGATCATCCCGCCGAGCCTCTTCAAGTACCGCACCGTCACCCTGGCCGCGCTGGCCAGCGTGCTGGTCGGCGTCGGGATGTACGGCGCGACCACCTTCCTCAGCCAGTACTTCCAGCTGGCCCGCGCCAAGTCCCCGACCATGGCCGGCCTGATGACCCTGCCGATGATCCTCGGTCTGGCGGTCTCCTCCGCGGTGGCCGGCCGACTGATCACCAAGTACGGCAAGTGGAAGGCCTACCTGGTCTCCGGCACCGCGCTGCTCGCCGTCGGCTTCGGCCTGCTGGGCACCGCCCGGGCCGACACCAGCTACGTGCTGCTCTCCGTCTACATGGCGATCACCGGCGTCGGCCTCGGCCTGACCAGCCAGAACCTGGTGCTCGCGGTGCAGAACACGGTGCCCCGCAACGAGCTCGGCGCGGCCAGCTCGGTGGTCACCTTCTTCCGCACCATGGGCGGCGCGATGGGCGTCTCCGCGCTCGGCGCGCTGATGTCCAACAAGGTCGCCCACTACCTGGCCGAGAACCTGGCCGCCGCGCACATCCCGGCGTCGCCCGCGGCGTCCGGTGGCGGCATCCCGGACCTGGCCAAGCTGCCGGCCCCGATCGTGCCGCTGGTGACGGACGCCTTCGGCCACGGCGTCGGCACCATCTTCCTGTGGGCCGCCCCGTTCGCGGCGCTGGCCTTCGTCACGGTGCTCTTCATCCGGGAGACCGCGCTGAAGACCACCACCCAGGAGGGCTGACCGGCCGGCGGGCCGACCGCGGCCGGGATACGCCGAAGGGCCGGGGAGTGCGGAGACACTCCCCGGCCCTTCGTGCCGCGTACGGCCGCCCGGTCGCCCGGGCCACCGGGGCTAGTGGCCGGCGATCAGCGACAGCCCGTAGAGGACGGCGCCGCCGCACAGCGCGAAGCAGGTGTACGCGCCGACCAGGGCGAGCCTGCCGCCGCCCGGGGCCGCCGCGGCGCCCTCCCGCGCACCGGCGCCGGCCGCGGCCTCGCGGCGGGACAGCGCCAGGATGCCGAGGGCGAAGACGGCGACCACGGCGAGGGTGACGCCGAAGCTGATCCCGGCGGTCTGGGCCAGGGCGTTCCACTTGATGTGCATGGTGAGTGCTCCTCAGCCTGCGGCGCTCAGGCCGCGACCGTGGTCGAGGCGGGGGTGGGGGCGGGGGCGTTCGTGGCACCGGCCGGTGCGACCTCGACCGGAGTGACGTCGACGTCGTTGACGTTGTCCGCGCCGACCGGCTGGCGGCGGGAGATCAGCCACATCGCCGCGGAGCCGGCCACCAGCACGGCGCCGACCAGGGCGATGCCCCAGTTGCCCTGCTCGGCCAGCAGGGCCGCGCCGCCGGAGACCACCGCGGCGGCCGGCAGGGTCAGGCCCCAGGTGTAGACCATGCGGCGGACCAGGCTCCAGCGCAGCTCGCCCTTCGGGCCGCCGAGGCCCGCGCCCATGATGCCACCGGAGCAGACCTGGGTGGTGGAGAGGCCGAAGCCCATGTGCGAGGAGGTCAGGATGACGGTCGCGGCGGCCGACTCGGAGGCGAAGCCCTGGGGCGGGCGGATGTCCGCCAGGCCCTTGCCCATCGAGCGGATGATCCGCCAGCCGCCCATGTAGGTGCCGAGCGCGATCGCGGCACCCGCGGAGACGACCACCCAGGTGGGGGGCAGCGCGCCGTGCGGCAGGGCGCCGACCGAGACCAGGGTGAGGGTGATGATGCCCATCGTCTTCTGGGCGTCGTTGGTGCCGTGCGCGAGCGAGATCAGCGAGGAGGAGAAGACCTGGCCGGTCTTGAAGCCCTTCTCGGTGGTCGCGGTGTTGCCCTTGCGGGTGATCGCGTAGGCCAGCTTGGTGGCGCCCCACGAGGCGAGTCCGGCGACGAACGGCGACGCGACGGCGGGGATGAGGATCTTGGTGACCACGGTGTCGAAGTTGACGCCGTTCATGCCGACGCCGACGATCGTGGCGCCGATCAGGCCGCCGTACAGGGCGTGCGAGGAACTGGACGGCAGTCCGCGCAGCCAGGTCAGCAGGTTCCAGAGGATCGCGCCGGCCAGTGCGGCGAAGATGATCTCGGGGTGGACTCCGGCCTTCTCGTTGACGATGCCGCCGGAGATGGTGGTGGCGACCTTCACGGAGAGGAACGCACCCGCGAAGTTGAGCAGGGCCGCGATGGTGACCGCGACCTTCGGACGAAGGGCTCCGGTCGCGATCGCGGTGGCGGCCGCGTTGGCGGTGTCGTGGAACCCGTTGGTGAAGTCGAAGGCGAGCGCCGTGATGATCACAACGGCCACCAGGAACGAGATGTGTTCCATACCCAAACAATCGTCTTAGTTGTCGCACGGACGTTGATGACGTCGCGACCGTAGGTCTGCTTGGTAAACGGAAGGTGAACTAGGCCGGGAATCGTGGTTCCGATGGTTGACTCGCGGTAACCGGCATCTTTCATCAGGGTGACACGGAGCGCGCTGAACTGGACTTCAGCGAAGAACATGCCGGTTCGACCCGGTTTGCTGAGAGCTGTCTCACAGATCAATCGAGAATTAACCTCCCGGTCCGCGCGCACCCTGTTTCCGGTGAGTAACCCGTGGGAGGATCTGCGGGATCCGGGAAGCCGGGACAGGGGCAGTGCGCGGCGGGGAGGACCAGGCCATGGGCGGGGCGGGACAGAGAGCGGAGACGGCAGGCGTACGGCCCTGGGTCCGGGCGGCGCTGCGCTGCGGAGCCGTCCTCGCGGCCGCGGCACTCGCGCTGCCGATGGGCGCTCAGGCCGCCTGGGCCGCCCCCGACCCGGGCGCCGGGCAGGTCGTCGCCGGCGCGGACCCGCTCGCCGCCGCCAAGGCCACCCTCGGCCCGCTGCTCGACCAGCTGCACGCGCTCTACCAGGGCGCCGAGGCCGCCACCGAGCAGTACAACGGCGCCGTCGCCAAGGCGGCGGAGCAGCAGACCTCGCTCACCGACCTCCAGGGCCGGATGGACCGCCAGCAGAAGCAGGTCGACGCCGGCACCGACATCGCCTCGCAGCTCGCCGCCGCGCAGTACCGCAACGGCGCCACCTCGGCCTACGCCGAACTGCTGCTCTCCAAGGACCCGTACGAGGCGGTCGTCATCGCCGAGCTGCTGGCGTCGGCCAGCCGCTCGCAGTCGGAGTTCCTGGACCGGCTGAAGGGCGACCGGGACGCGCTGGACGGGCTGAAGAAGCAGACCGAGGAGGCGCTGAAGAGCTCCCAGGCGCTGGTCGTCCAGCAGGACGCGGCCAAGGCCAAGGCCGCCGCCGACCTCGCCGCCGTCGAGCAGATGGTCTCCTCCCTGACCGGCGCCCAGCGGACCGAACTGGAGCAGCTGGAGAAGGCCAAGGCGGACGAGGCGCAGCTCGCGTTCCTCGCCACCGGGGCGCTCGGCAAGGGCGAGCGCACGCCCTCCGTGCAGGGACGCGCGGCCATAGCCTTCGCGCTGGCGCAGCTGACCAAGCCGTACCTGTGGGGCGGCACCGGCCCGGACGCCTACGACTGCTCCGGCCTCACCTCGCAGGCCTGGCTGCACGCCGGCCGGCCGATCCCGCGCACCAGCCAGGAGCAGTGGGCGCAGCTGCCGCACGTGCCGCTCAACCAGATGCGGCCCGGCGACCTGGTGGTCTACTTCCAGGACGCCTCGCACGTCGGGATGTACATCGGTGGCGGGCTGATCGTGCAGGCGCCGCGGCCCGGGGCGTTCATCAAGATCTCGCCGGTCGCCTCGATGCCGATCCTCGGAGCCGTCCGGCCGGACCCGTCCGGCGCCGCGGACGAGGCCGGCGGCGTCTGGAAGGTGCCCGACCTCCCGGCGGGCTGGGACACCGTCACGCCGATCGTGCCCAGCCCGGCCGCCCCGGCGCCGGCCCCGTCCAACCCGGGCGGCGCGGTGACGCCGCCGGCCGTGCCGGAGACGCCGGGCACGCCCACCGACCCGGGCACGCCGTCCGGCACCGGAACGCCGTCGACCCCGGGCACGCCGTCGGGCACCGGCACCCCCGCGCCGACCCCGACCGGGACGCCGGGCACCCCGACCCCGACCGACACCCCCGGGACGCCCGCGCCGACCGGCACCGGGAGCCCGACGGGGACCCCTGCCGGGACGCCGAGCGGCACGGGCTCGGCGAGCGCCACGGCGGCGGGCAGCGCCACGGCCACGCACCCGCTGGGCACGCCGACGCACTGATCGGGCCGTGGCCGGTCGGGCCGTACCGATCGGGTCGTGAACGAGGAGGCCGCCCCGCGTCACCGGACGCGGGGCGGCCTCCGTGCCGTCCGGGGCCGGGCCGGGGCCGGTGCGCGGGCGGCTACTCGCCGCTGTCGGGGGCGAAGCGGATCACGACCGCCTTGGAGGTGGGGGTGTTGCTGACGTCGGCGGTGGAGTCGAGCGGCACCAGGACGTTGGTCTCGGGGTAGTAGGCCGCCGCCCCGCCGCGGGCGACGGGGTAGTGGACGACCCGGAAGTGCGGGGCGCGGCGCTCCACGCCGTCGGTCCACTCGCTGACCAGGTCGACGTACAGGCCGTCGGCGAGTCCGAGCTCCTCGGCGTCCGCGGGGTTGACCAGGACCACCCGGCGGCCGCCCTTGATGCCGCGGTAGCGGTCGTCGAGGCCGTAGATCGTGGTGTTGTACTGATCGTGCGAGCGCAGGGTCTGGAGCAGCAGCCGGCCCGGCGGGACCTCGGGGGCGGTCAGCGGGTTGACGGAGAAGTTGGCCTTCCCGGTCGCGGTCGGGAAGGTGCGGGAGTCCCGGGGGCCGTGCGGCAGGGTGAAGCCGCCGGGGCGGCGGACCTTCTCGTTGAAGTCCTCGAAGCCCGGCACGACACGGGCGATCCGGTCCCGCAGAGTGTCGTAGTCGGCGGCGAAGTCCTCCCACGGCACGGTGTCCCCGGGCCCGAGCACGGTGCGGGCGAGCCGGCAGACGATCGCGGTCTCGGAGAGCAGCCCGGGGGCGGGCGGGCGCAGGCCGCCGCGCGAGGCGTGCACCTGGCCCATCGAGTCCTCGACGCTGACGAACTGGGCGCCGCGGGCGGTGACGTCCCGGTCGGTGCGGCCCAGGGTGGGCAGGATCAGGGCGCGGGCGCCGGTGACCACGTGCGAGCGGTTGAGCTTGGTGGAGACGTGGACGGTCAGCCGGCAGCGGCGCATCGCGGCCTCGGTGACCTCGGTGTCGGGGGTGGCCGCGACGAAGTTGCCGCCCATCGCGAAGAAGACCCCGATCCTGCCGTCGCGCATCGCGCGGATGGTGTCCACCGAGTCGAGGCCGTGCTCGCGCGGCGGTTCGAAGCCGAACTCCCCGCCCAGCGCGTCCAGGAAGGCGGCGCCGGGGCGCTCGAAGATGCCCATCGTCCGGTCGCCCTGGACGTTGCTGTGCCCGCGCACCGGGCAGACCCCGGCGCCGGGGCGGCCGACGTTGCCGCGCAGCAGCAGGAAGTTGACCACCTCGCGGATGGTCGGCACGGCGTGCTTGTGCTGGGTGAGGCCCATCGCCCAGCAGACGATGATCTTCTCGGACCGCAGCACCAGCCGGCCGAGCTCCTCGATCTGCTCCCAGGGCAGGCCGGTCGCGGCGAGCACCTCGTCGCGGTCGGTCTTCCGCGCCTGGGCCTCGAACTCCTCGAAGCCGTGGCAGTGTTCGGCGACGAAGCCGTGGTCGACGCCGTCCTGCTCCAGGACGATCCGGTTCAGCGCGCGGAACAGCGCGAGGTCGCCGCCGAGGCGTATCTGCAGGAAGAGGTCGGTCAGCTTGGTGCCGTGGCCGACCAGGCCGCGGGCGTGCTGCGGGTTCTTGAACCGCTCCAGGCCGGCCTCCGGCAGCGGGTTGACGCTGACGACGGTGGCGCCGGCCCGCTTGGCGCGCTCCAGCGCGGAGAGCATCCGGGGGTGGTTGGTGCCCGGGTTCTGGCCCGCCACGATGATCAGGTCGGCCTGGTAGAGGTCCTTCAGACCGACGCTGCCCTTGCCGACGCCGAGGGTCTCGGTGAGCGCCGAGCCGGAGGACTCGTGGCACATGTTGGAGCAGTCCGGCAGGTTGTTGGTGCCGAGCCGGCGGGCGAACAGCTGGTACGCGAAGGCGGCCTCGTTGCTGGTCCGGCCGGAGGTGTAGAAGGCGGCGCCGTCCGGGGTGTCCAGGGCCTTCAGCTCCTCGGCGATCAGCGCGAAGGCGTCGTCCCAGGAGACCGGGGTGTAGTGGGTGGCGCCCTCGTCGAGCAGCATCGGCTGGGTGAGCCGGCCCTGCTGGCCGAGCCAGTAGCCGGAGCGGCCGGCCAGGTCGGCGACCGGGTGGGCGGCGAAGAACTCGGCGCGGATGCGGCGCTCGGTGGCCTCCTCGGCGACGGCCTTGGCGCCGTTCTCGCAGAACTCGGCGGTGTGGGGCTTGTCCGGCTCCGGCCAGGCGCAGCCCGGGCAGTCGAAGCCGTTCTGCTGGTTGACCTTGAGCAGGGTGGCCAGGGTGCGGCGGGCGCCCATCTGCTCGGCGGCCATCCGCAGGCTGTGGCCGACGGCGGGCAGCCCGGCGGCCGCGTGCTGGGGCGCGGACACCTCGGGGGCGTCCTGGGCCGGGTCGCTCTGCGGGGCCTGCTTGGCCATGGCCGCTCTCCTCGGGCTCTGCTGGTCCGGGCCGCCGCGTCGTCGCGGGGCCCGCCATCCATCCTTCCACCTGGCCGGGGGCGGCGGGAGGGCGGCGGGCGGCGTCGCTAGAGTCTGTGGGACACAGCCGACGGGGGAGGGCGCGTGCGACTCGGGGACGTCCTGGACGACCGGTACGAGCTGGTGCAGAAGCTCGGGCAGGGCGGCTTCGGGGTGGTGTGGCGGGCCGAGGACCTCCGGCTGGGGCGTTCGGTGGCGGTCAAGGTCATCGGGCACCACGACGGCGACCAGGCGAAGGCGGCGCTGCGGTTCGTCCGCGAGGCGCACGCCGCGGGCCAGTTGTCGCACCCGCACATCGTCACCGTGCACGACCTCGGCCAGTGCGGGACGGAGGAGGACCGGGAGGTCACCTTCCTGGTGATGGAACTGCTCACCGGCCGCACCCTGACCCAGGTGATCCGGGCGGGGCTGCCGGACCCGGAGCAGAGCCTGCGCTGGGGGCGGCAGATCTGCGAGGCGCTGGCGGCGGCGCATGACGCGGGCATGGTGCACCGGGACATCAAGCCGGACAACGTGATGATCACCGACACCGGGCAGCTGAAGGTGCTGGACTTCGGCATCGCCCAGCTGGACACCGGCGCGGCCGGGCTGACCACCGTCGGGACGGTCATCGGCAGCCCGCCGTACATGGCCCCCGAGCGGTGGACCGGCGACCGGGTGGACGGACGGGCCGACCTGTACGCGCTCGGCTGCGTCCTGGTCGAACTCTGCACCGGGGCAAGGCCGTTCGCGGGGGACTCGACGCCCGTGCTGATGTACCAGCACCTCAACGAGCCGCCGCCGGCGGTGGACCCGGCCCGGCACGGGCTGTCGCCGCACCTGCCGGTGCTGCTCGCCGAGCTGCTGGCGAAGGACCCGCAGGACCGGCCGGCCGACGCCCGGACGGTCGCGCGCCGGCTCGCGGACCTGGCGGAGGGCAAGGAGCCGACCCCGGCACCGCCCGTCCGGCCCGCGCCGACCACCCGGCGGGCCGCCGCCCGGCAGGTCCGGCCGCGCGGCCGGATCCGGCAGCCGAACCTGAAGCCGGTGGGGCGGCCGCCGCTGGTGCTGCCCGATCCGCCGCGGCCCGTCCGCCCGGACCGCCCGGATCGCCGCCTGGACCGCCCGGACCGGCCCGACCTGCCGCCGGCCGCCGTCGAGGACGAGGCGGCCGTCCGGGGCCGGCTGCGGGAGGGGCTGCGTTGTTGTCCGCGACGGCGCTGTACTCGTCGGGGCCGGTGACGCCCTCGATGCGGAACCTCCCGGCCACGTCGTGGT